>JAKBDW010000193.1:0-3595 GCA_021834245.1 Pseudomonadota bacterium | reverse complement strand
CTTCATATCTCTGCTGCGCGGTCAACGTCTGTGCCAACACATTGACAATATCCTGGCGCTCAGGCGCGGCCTTGGATGCGCGTCTCGCGAGATCTTCGGCGGCTGCGGTATCTTTCAGACGCAAGCGCAGCGATGCCTCGGCCAGCAGCAGATCCGGCTTTTCGCCGACCAAATCGCGCGCACGGGCGTAGGAAACATAGGCGAGGTCCGTTTTGCCCATGGTCCAGGCGACCAGGTTGTGCTGGTAATGTGCCTGCAGGAACTCCGGCGCGAGATCGACCACATGGCGATAGGCGTCGAGTGCCTCATCCTCGCGATGCGCGCGCACCAGCGTATTGCCGAGCGCAAAATAGGCCTCGTAACTGTCCGGGCGCAACGCCGCCGCCTGCCGAAGCGCGCCGATTGCATCGTCGTACCGTGCCAACTCTGTCAATGCGCGGCCACGATAATAGTGGGCGCCGAAGTGGCGCGCATTCGCTCGCAAGGCGGCATCCAATCTCATGAGCGCTTCGGTAGGCTCTTTCCTTTCGATCAGCAGAGCCCCCAGTTGCGCCAAGGCATCGGGATACGCGGGCCGCAGCGCGACGGCGCGCCGCAGGGCCGCGAGCGCTTCTTCATCGCGATGCTGATCCTGCAACGTGACTCCAAGATTGTAGTAGGCATCCGGGTAATCGCGGTTCAGGGAGAGCGCTCGCCGGAACGCCGCTTCGGCTCCCGCAAGATCATTCTTCCTGCGCAAAAGATTGCCAAAATTGTTATGCAAGGCGGCCTCGCGCGGCGCGGCGACCAGCGCACGCCGCAGGAGTGCCTCGGCTTCATCGAACTGGCCGCGGGCTTTGACGAGGAGCGCAAGGCTGTTGAGGGCGCCGGCAGATGACGGATACGCAGCGACAAGATTCCGGCATGTCTGTTCGGCATCCCCGGAACGCCCCGCATTTCGCAGCTGATCAACGACGGCAAGTCCGCGGACAAACTCCGCGTCCCCCACGCCTGGCGGCCTGTTCCCGCTCACACCGTCAACCGAGTTCAAGGGGTTCGACGCCGATCGGCCCGCCGGTACCCAGCACGATCTTCTCCAGGCGGCTCTCGGCGGCCTTGAGCTTGTTTTCGCAGTGGGCCTTCAGCGCCTGTCCGCGTTCGTAGAGCGCGATGGAATCCTCCAGGTCGACCTGCCCCTGCTCCAAGCGGGAGACGATGCCTTCAAGCTCCTTGAGAGCGGCCTCGAAGCTGAGCGCATCGACGGCAGAGGCTTCCGGTTTTGCTTTGGCGGACATGCGTTTGCTCTCCATTGGCGGGCGCGCTCAAACGAATGAGGGATAATCACCGCCAGGCGATCGCACAATATGAATAGACGCGATCAACCTATATTCTTGAAATGTTCTAAAACTTGACGTGTGTGTAATAGAATTTCTCTGTAGTGCTCAAGGCCGCGCGCAGTCGTACTTTCTTCGAAGGAAAATTGCCGCATAATTTCTGAGTATATCTAGGGGGATATATGTAACACATTGAAAACAAAGCGGTTTATTGAATTCTTATGCCATGTAATTTTCTCACAAAACACATGTGTATATTGTAATAAAAAATCTATTAATGTCATGAAATTGATTTAATATTTTAGATTGGTGCCTTTCTGACGCCTTCTTGCAACATGTCTTTGCTGAAATTGCCGTTGCGTCAATTCTTTAGATGACGGTTCAGTCACCCACCCCTAGCGTGATTTCCGTTAGGGCAATAACCGTGCGGGAGATGCGGCCGTGCGCCGATGCGCATCCCTGCCGGCGAATGCCTTGGGACAAGTGTCATCGCGACAGAACCAAGGGGGTTCCCGTGTTCAAGATCGAAAGCAACCTACGCTCCACGCTGCTTTTGGGAGCAGCGACCGCAGCAGCCTTCAGCCTCTCCTCCGCCGCCTATGCGCAGGAAAATGTCGAAACGGTCATCGTGACCGGTTCGCGCATTCCACAGCAGGGCATCATCAGTTCCAGTCCGGTCACTGCGGTCAGCCAGCAAGAAATGAAGTTTGAGGGGACCACCAACGTCGAAAACCTCTTGAACAATCTGCCGGCAACGGTGGCGGACTATACCGAACAAGCATCGAACGGTGCGACGGGCCAAGCCACCGTTAACCTCCGCGGTCTTGGCTCCTCACGCACCCTGGTGCTCGTCGACGGCAAGCGCCTTATGCCTTCCGACCCGTCCAACCCCGTGGCGGACTTGAACCAAATTCCCGCAGCGCTCGTCGATCACGTTGAAGTTCTGACCGGCGGCGCGTCGGCCGTGTACGGCTCAGATGCGTTGGCTGGCGTCGTAAACTTCGTCATGCGCAAAGACTTCGAAGGCATCGAGATCGACGGCCAGCTCGGCATCAATCAGGCCGGCAACGGCAACAAGATTTATGAAGGTTATCAGAACGCGGCGCACTTCGCGGCGGCGCCACACGACTGGTGGGGCGGCCGGACGAACGACGTTACGATGCTGTTCGGCGCCAACACGCCCGACGGCAAAGGCAACGTTACAGGCTATATCGGCTATCGCAGCATCCAAGCGGTGACGCAGGACAAACGGGACTACTCAGCGTGCTCCATCGCCGTCAATAGTCATGACGTGCACGTCTGTTCCGGCTCGAGCAATTACAATCGTTGGTTCTCGCTCGACGACTACTATGCCGGAACAAACTATGATTTCTTCCAGACCGGCACCGGCCATGCAGGCACCGGCCAATTCGTCAATTACACGGGCGCCACGAGCCAGAAGTACAATTACGGCGCCAAGAATTACATCCAGCGTCCGGACGTCCGCTACATCGGCGGCTTCGAAGGCCATTACGAAGTCGACAAGGCCTTGGACGTCTATGCGGACTTCATGTTCTCGGACGATCACACGCTGGCCCAAATCGCACCATCAGGCCTCTTCTTGGGCACCGGCAGGATCGTGAACCCGAACGGGCCGTCTGATGCGCATCCATCCTATGTCGAAGTGAACTGCAACAACCCGCTGATGACGGCGCAGGAAAATGCCGCGTTGTGCAGCAACGCCGGCAGCACGCAGGTTGGCGGCGTATGGATGGGCGAAAGTAACATGGTGCCCGGCCAGGCGCTGGTCCAGATCGGCCGCCGCGACATCGAAGGCGGCGACCGCGTCGACGATCTTCGTCACACCGCCTATCGTTTCGTGCTCGGCGCCAAGGGCGACCTCGGCAACAGCTGGAGTTACGATATCAGCGGCCAGTACGGCATTACGCTTTACAGCGAGACATACGACAACGAATTCTCGGTGCAGCGCGTGCAAAACGCCCTGCAGGTCAATCCGGCAACCGGACACTGTGTCGCCTACGACATGGGAATCGATACGAACTGCGTGCCGCTCGACATCTTCAATGGCTTCGGCTCAATCACGCCGAATATGCTCAACTACGTCACCGGCCAGGGATTTAAAACGGGCTACACGGAAGAAGTGGTCGTCACCGGTTCGATCAACGGCGACCTTGGCCAATACGGCTTTAAATCGCCTTGGGCCTCGGACGGCGTCGGCGTGGCATTCGGTGCGGAATACCGTAAAGAAACCCTAGAACTGAAGACCAGCCGCGACTTCCAGC
>JAKBDW010000281.1:0-3606 GCA_021834245.1 Pseudomonadota bacterium | reverse complement strand
GAAGTTGGGCCGCCACCGTCCGGTGACGCTTGGGCAGGCTTCGCGCATTTCCGGTGTGACGCCCGCCGCCATCTCGTTGCTCCTGGTTCACCTCAGACGCAGCCGCGCCTGAGGTGCAGCGAGCCCACGCGTGGGCTCGCTGCCGATAGCGTTACTTGGGGCTGGAATTGTCGGAAGCGGGACTCGTTGCCGGGCTGGCGGCAGGTTGCGCCACCGGTGCCGCGCTTTCTTTCGGAGCAGCCGTATAGGTGAAAGTGCTGGCGCCCAGGGTCAGGCCGTTGGCGTCAACGACCGACACCTTCCATTCACCGAGCCATGACGGAAGCAGCATCTTGCTCGAATAGGCACGCCAGCGTGACCCGCCGACGTTGAATTTGACTTCCGCCATCACCTTGCCTTTGTACTCCCAACGATCGGTCACGGTCTGACCTTCCAGGTCCTTGAGATCGGTGAAGAAATAAATCTGGGTGTGATCGTTGGTCAGGGTTGTTATGTTGTCGACCGGCTCGTGATCCTTGATTCCGGTGGTGAACACTGCGCGTTCAACACTGCCCTGCGGCTTCTGCGGCGCCGGGGCGGCAACGGCCGGTGCCGCTGTCGTGGCGGGCGTCGGCGTGCTTGCCGGTTGCGCCGGTTGCGCCGGTGTGGCCGCCGGCTCCGCTGCATAAAGTGGCAGCGCAATGACCAGACCAAGGATGGCCAAATAGGCGCGTTTCATTCAAATTCTCCTTTTTTGCGGTGGTTTGTCGAGGATCAGCTTACTGCACGCGGACTTGAGCTGCCATAGACCGGTAGACAAAGGGCGGAATTTGGGCGATGAAGCCGCGCCGTTTAGGCGCGGTCCAGCGGGGTAGACAGAGTGCAAAACGCGGGATTTTGTTATGCTTTGGACACGCGCCGCGATGGCGCCCCGGTTGGAGTATGCGCAGCACAGGTGTGGCGGCCGGCGATACACGAAGCGGACGCGCGCGTGGCGCCGGTTGCCCCCGGAGACGCAGGTCATGTTGCAACACAAGATCGACAGCGGTGCGCGCGCCATGGGACTTACGCTTGCGCAAGCCACGGTACGCAAGCTTGCTGACTACATCCAGCTTCTGGAAAAATGGAACCGGACCTTCAATCTCACGGCGGTGCGCGATCCGGAACAGATGGTGGCGCGGCACGTCCTCGACAGCCTTTCGGTCGTGCGGTTTTTGCACGGGCGCAGGGTTCTGGATATCGGCACCGGTGCAGGCTTGCCGGGAATTCCGCTGGCCCTCGCCTGTCCGGCGCTGCAATTCGTCTTGCTCGACAGTAATTCCAAGAAGACTCGCTTTGTGACCCAGGCAATTGCCGAACTCGGCCTGGAAAACGCCAGCGTCGTTCAAGAGCGCGCGGAAAAGTTCTCGACCGCGGAAAAGTTCGACACGCTGATTTCTCGCGCACTCGGCGCAATTGCTGATATGCTGACGAGCGCGGCGCACTTGGCCGCGCCCGCGGGGCGTTTTCTGGCAATGAAGGGTGTATACCCCGAGGAAGAGCTGGCCGCATTACCAGCCGGATTCAGAGTGCTGGCGGTTGAAGCACTGACAGTGCCCGGACTCGACGCACAGCGTCATTTGGTGATTATCGCCGCGGACGATACTGCTTCATCGGCAAAAAGTTTGCGAATCTAGGTCATGGTCAAAATTCTTGCGGTCGCCAATCAAAAAGGCGGGGTCGGCAAGACCACCACCAGCATCAATCTCGCGGCGTCGCTCGCGAAGACGCGGCGCCGCGTGCTGTTGGTCGACATTGACCCGCAGGGCAATGCCACCATGGGCAGTGGGATCGCAAAAGACGCCGCAAGTCCGACGACTTACGAGATTCTAATTGGCATCGCTCCGCTGGAGCAGGCCAAAATCAACGTCGAGGCTGGATACACCGTGGTCCCGGCAAATGCCCAGCTGTCCGGCGCTGAAATCGAGCTGATCAGCCTGGATCGGCGCGAGCGCCGTCTGCGTGCCGCGCTGGAGGAACAGGTGTCACAATACGATTACGTGCTCATTGACTGTCCGCCTTCGCTCAACCTGCTGACCGTCAATGCGCTTGTTGCGGCACAATCGGTATTGATTCCGATGCAGTGCGAGTACTATGCGCTCGAGGGTTTAAGCGCATTGGTCAACACGATACGCAAGATCCGCGAGACCCTGAACCCGCAATTGCAAATCGAGGGCCTTTTGCGCACGATGTTCGATCCGCGCAATACATTGGCCAATGAGGTGTCAGCACAGCTCAGCCGTCACTTTGGCGACAAGCTGTATCGCACCGTAATTCCGCGCAACGTGCGCTTGGCGGAGGCGCCGAGTTATGGCAAACCCGTCATCACTTATGATATGCAATCGCGCGGCGCGCAGGCCTATCTCGCGCTCGCGGGCGAGATTCTGCGGCGCGAGGAATCGACGACAGTGGCTCCATGATATTGGCAGTGCCCTTTCGTGGCCTGCGAGGTAGGTGAGGTTTGAATATGACAACTAAAAAACCCCGGCTCGGGCGCGGCCTCGACGCGCTACTCGGCAGTGCTTTGGAAGCTTCGGCCGCGGGCAAGGATGAGTTACGGCAGTTGCCGGTGGATATGCTGCAGCGCGGCAAATATCAACCGCGTACGCATATGAAGCAAGAAGCACTGGAAGAGCTTGCAAACTCCATCAAGGCGCAAGGTGTGGTGCAGCCCATCGTTGTGCGCCAGCTCGGCGGCGGGCGCTACGAAATCGTCGCCGGTGAACGTCGTTGGCGCGCCGCGCAGATGGCTGGACTGGACACGGTGCCGGCAGTCGTGCGCAATATCCCGGATGAGGCCGCCATCGCCATTGCGCTCATCGAGAACATTCAGCGCGAAAATCTCAATCCAGTGGAAGAGGCCGTTGCCCTGCAGCGCCTGATCGACGAGTTCGGTATGACACACCAACAATCGGCTGACAGCGTGGGGCGTTCACGCGCCGCGGTGACCAACCTGCTGCGTCTGCTCACGCTCAACGACGATGTGCGCACTATGCTGGAAGAGGGGCGCATGGATATGGGTCATGCACGCGCGCTGCTCGCACTCAACGGCGCCGCCCAGAGTCAGGCTGCGCATCAGGTTGTGGAGAGAGGGTTGTCCGTGCGCGAGACCGAGAATCTCGTGCGCCGCCTTTTGGAGCACCGCCCTGCGCCGCGTGCCGCGCATGACACGCTGGATCCTGATGTGCGCGCCCTGCAGGACAGCTTATCCGAGAAGTTCGGCGCCAAGGTCCGCATCAGCCACACTTCAAAGGGCAATGGTCGGCTGACCATCGACTACAACAGCACTGAGGAGTTGGAAGGTATACTGTCAAGAATCCGCTGAGCCGCCGCACGTCGTGGATTGGATGATGCGTGTGCTTCAGGCGACGTGGCTTTTGCGCTAAGCTTTCGAGAAAGACAACCCAGGCGGGCGAGAGGAGAAAATCATGAAATTCAGGCGGATCGCAGCTGTCACGGCATTGCTTCTGGCCGTAAGCGTGCTGGGAGCGGGTCCCGCCCGCGCTGACCTGGACAGTATCCGGCAAGCCGCCGTAGCGGGCAACGCCCAAGCACAGTATCACCTCGGTATCCTCTACGAATTCGGAT
>JAKBDW010000567.1:0-3617 GCA_021834245.1 Pseudomonadota bacterium | reverse complement strand
TCTGTCCGCGAGCTGAGAGGTGCAGAAGGCATGGGTATTAAAAAATCACCCCCGTTGGACGGTGTCCAGGATTATCGCTGGCAGCTAGTCTGAAAAATGAGTGAAGGATTTGCTTGAGGATGCATAACAATCGAAAATCCGGGTATGAATCCTGAGGGCAACCATCGCGGACACGCGGACAGGACACCGCTGGAATAACTTGTTGAGCAGTCAGTTGTTCCGCACGCTCTAGATCAGGGGCAACGCCATCATTACGAGGCTGGCAACCCCTACTAGCCACACGAACGACCGCAGCATGGGAATGCCGCTCATGTACGCCGGTACGTAGACAATACGCGCCATAAGAAAGACCACTGCAGCTTGTACCACCTCGCCCGTGGCACGGCCCTTGACCAGCGCGAGCAGCGCCAAAGCCAAGAATATCGGCAAAGACTCCTGCATATTGTTCTTGGCACGGTCCAGCCGGCCCGCAACAACTGACTTCTCAGGCAGGTTGTCGCGGTTGCCCACGATACCCCAAAGGTTGAAACCGAAGCGCGACGTTTCCTGCAGGAAGATCTGCACCACATAAAGTCCCAGCACCAGAAGGATAATTGTCGTCAGGGTCATCGGCTTGGGCTCCTTGTGAGATTCAGAAGATCGGCCTTGATGGTCACTAAGTATAACCGTCGGCGTAGGCGTAGAGCTCAGCACGCCTCTATGACCTCTAACGAGCGGGCGAGGCCCCGGCTCGTGGCGCCGTTGGCTCCGACCCATTGTTGGTCGCGCTTTTCATCTCCAGGATCAGTACTTCCGATGGCACTCCAAACGGAGTCACGACCCTTCGGTGCACAACCCGCCACTCTCGTGGATTAACAAAGGCATCGACATGAATCGGACGGCAGCCACCAACGATGGCGGGGTTGAGGTGGAATACCGACATCCATATAGACGACACGATGCGCGACGGAACGTTGACGCCTCTTGTCAGGCTTGCGATACAGACTTTGCCGCCGGGCACCATTACGCGACGTGACTCAGAAAAGAAACTTTCGATGTCTACCTCTGAGAGTAGGTCTAGGACATAGTTGGAGACAACGCGGTCGACTGAATGCTCCGGAAGCGGAAACCGAACAGCACCATCGGACAAGCCAACTTGCGCACGCTCGCCATACAGCTCTAGCCGGCGCTTCGCGAGGCCAATCATGACTGGGCTGATGTCGCAGCCGAAATAGCTCGCAGAAGGAGGTAAGTACTTCTCAAGAAGACGACCCGCAAACTTGCCGGTGCCACAGCCAAACTCGAAAACGCATCGGGAGTCCTCGAATCTCGCATGGGCCACCAGCTCATCGAGCGCCGGGTTCTCGTAGAAGCTTTGGCTGTCCTGTTTCTTGCCAAATCGGTCGTAGTAAGCTTGAGCGGCAGACGGACTTAGCGTATGAACCCTGGTGGGCATGTATGTTTCCCTCATTTGTTCGCCCAACGGATAGCGTCAACAACCATGCATGAATTGACCGGAATACTACATTGAACTTGGCACAAAGCATTCAACCCGGTCATGAGTGACTTGAATTGCAAAAACTGTGCCAAGTGAAATGTAGTAGTTTTAATTCAGTTCGGTTGAACGTTCACACCGCGCCAAAAAGCAATGTAACCGCGGATTTTATCGACTGCAGGCAATGGTGCCGGGTAATACCATGCGCCGCCGTCACTCACCTTCCCGTCCACGACGACGTCGTAGTAGCTCGCCCGGCCCTTCCAAGGGCAAACCGTATGCCGGTCACTCTGCTTGAAATATTTTTCATGAATCGAATCCGGAGGAAAATAATGATTCCCTTCAACAACTACAGTCTTATCGCTTTCGGCTACGATCTTTCCGTTCCAAGTCGCTTTCATAAATTCTCTCCTCGATTAATTCCGTCAGTAAAACATTACTATGCATACATTAAGCATGCGCTGGCACGGTTATTGGGGTGCTGCAGCTGAATGGACTATGGCTGTAAGCGTTGCGTTTTTGGGTAAACCCGCGATCACATGCAGCTCACCACGGTTGTCTTTGAATGCGAGTCCGGGTGTCCCGGATATTCCAAATTGCATCATCAGGGCTGCATGCGCATCGAGCGCCCTAAGGATATCCGGTTGCGGATGTAGAAGTGGGGCAATTCCACCTCCGCCATCAAGGCGATGGCCCCAATCGTCTTCGTTCTTATTGAGTGCAACCTGCGGGTTCCGCGCTTGAAGTATCGCTGCCGCTTTGCCTGGGCTCGTATCGGAAATGATGTCGACCAGAACAGCGCGTACCTGCAAGCCTTGCACGTAATAGGGCCGTAACGCCAACCACAAATCGTGACAATACGGGCAATTTGGGTCAGTGAAGAAATATACGACATGGCGAGGACGGGTGCTGCCCACTGCTATCCAGTCGCTCAGCTGTAAGGAGTGCCAGAGTGGGGATGCTGGTTGGCGAGACACCTGTTCCGGAAAAGCAGTGGATTGAAGCGCGATACAAACCGCACCGATAACCAACAATGCCATGCTGCGCATGCATTGCTTTCCAAAATATACGCGTTCTCGATGGGTACTAATGTTTCTGTTCATGTTCCAAATTAACCATTTGAAACGGATTCTGTATTGCACCCGAGTCGCGGTAAAAGCCAGCGTTTTAGGATGTGATCCAGCGACAGTTTGCCGGGGCCAAAGAACACGATGGCCAGCAGCATCAACCCCCAGACCTTGTGGTCGGTGAAATCGCTACCCCAGAATCCAGCCCATAATCCATGTGGCCACAGGCTTGGATAGGAAATCACAGCGATAATGTTGTACACGAACAGGAAAGCTGCGAATGGCCGACCGAACAATCCGAACGCGATGAACCAGGGAACGATAAGTTCAATGCCGGTTCCGAGATAGGCGGCAACTACAGGCGGCAGTAGTGGGACGTGATAAACGTATTGAAACAGTGTGACGGTGCTGCTCATATCGGCGACTTTGACGAGGCCAGCTCGGAAAAAGTCCACTGCAACCCATAGACGGAACAATAGCAGGCTCGCGGGCGCAGCCCATTCGAGACCAGCGGTCGTTTTGTTGTAAAGCACATATATGCGGTTGCAAATTATTTCCATGATGTTCCCTGCTGCTATCTGCTAATGAAAAACCCAGTCACCAATCCTGCGCCCAGCAATTCGTATAGGCAGGCCGTAAGATCGAAATTCGCCTCGGCGGCCATAGCCTGTTCGTAGGCCGCGGCCAGCGGTGCCTGTGTCAGCAGCGCGGTGATGAATTGTCGGCGGCCTGATACTAAAAGCTGCATGGCTAACTGATTGGAGTCACGCCATACCATTACGGTCTGTCTGCCACTGGAAAAATCCAGATGCTCCGGTGCCGCCTTCTGGCTGAACATCCATATATCCCAGATGGGGAGTATGGAGTTAACAAGGCGAATGCTTGGGTGCAGCGTGAAGCGCAATGCGGGTGATTCTGGATCACGGAGGGCCGTATGCAGTTCCGCTTGGGAAAGTGTGGGCATATCAGCTGCCAGATAGCTTTCCTGCCGCGCCCATTCGAGTCGCGCCACGTCAGGCAGATAAGCCAGACCAGAAGCTTCCGGCACTTGTGCCAGGAATTCGGCGAAATCGGCA
>JAKBDW010000332.1:0-3629 GCA_021834245.1 Pseudomonadota bacterium | reverse complement strand
CTCTACCCGCAGATTTCTCTGCTTGCGCTGTTTCTTGGACCGGCGGCCATATTGGTTTTTACATCGATGGCGGCTCTTTATCCTGCGCTGCGTATCCGCAGACTGCGTCCTGTGGATGCGATGCAAGCAATATGATCGCAAATCCGACGAGTCTGCCGCTTCTGACACGGCTGGCTTGGCGCAATCTGTGGCGCCAGCGGCGGCGAACGACAATTATGCTGGCCGCCGTTGCCCTCGGCGTGTGGTCAATGGTGGTTCTGGCGGCGCTGTATCGCGGTCTCATGGAGCAGCAGGTGCGTACGGAAATTTTGAGCCTCACTGGACACATCCAGATCCATGCCCCGCACTTTCTCGACGACCCAACAGTGGAACACAGCATGCCTGCTCCGGATACGATGCTGCGTGCAGCCCTGGATAACCGGGATATCGTTGCATGGGCGCCGCGCGTTCGGGTGCCGGCAGTAGTTTCGAGCGAACGTGAGTCAGCAGGCGTAGTGCTGGTGGGGATCGATCCTGCGGCGGAACGCGGACTGTCATTCATTCCCGACGCAGTGGTTGCGGGACGTTATCTGAAGGACAGCGACGACCAAGGTCTGCTGTTGGGCCGCGAGCTCGCTGAGCGCCTGGAGACCGGTTTGGGCAAGCGCGTGGTTATCCTGAGCCAGGATGCCGATAACCAGATCGCCGACCGGGGGTTCCGGGTGGTCGGCATTTTTGGCGCCGAAGGTGGCAACGATGAGACTGCCTTTGTGTTTACCGGACTGCACGTGGCGCAAGGAATGCTTAAACTTGGGACAAAAATATCAGAGATCGGAGTCATGACGCAGGATCGGGATGCCGTTGCTGCGCCACTCGTGCGTCTGCGCGCGGCAGCAACTGGACTCGATGTCGAGCCATGGACTGCAATTCAACCGTTGCTCGTGCTTACGGTCAGAATTTCCAACATTTTTATGTACATCTGGTTCGGTATCGTTTTCCTCGCCATGTCTTTCGGATTGGTCAATACGCTGCTGATGGCGGTCTTCGAGCGTACACGGGAAATCGGCCTGGTCCAGGCACTGGGCATGAAGCCCGGACTGATTCTTTTTCAGGTGATCATCGAATCGGTCATGCTACTGGTTGTCGGCCTTGGTGCGGGAAATCTGTTGGCATGGACAACCATTGCATTGCTGCACAAGGGAATTGACTTGTCGCGATTCGCCCAGGGTATGCAGATGGTGGGTTATGGGACCCATCTATATCCTTATGTTGCCACCGAGGATGTCGTCGTCGCCAATGTGCTGGTCATCGTGCTTGGCATTTTGGCCAGCCTGTATCCCGCCTACCGGGCATCGCGTTACGTTCCTGTGGAGGGCATCACGAGAACATGACCGTGATCGCGTCTGTGGATAATACCGTTGTATGTCGCGAACTGACCAAGGTGTACAGGCAGAATTCGGTTGCCGTTCACGCGCTCAGCGACATCGAACTCGAAGTGCCAAAACGCGATTTCCTCTGCCTGTCAGGGCCGTCGGGTTCGGGCAAGAGCACGTTGCTAAACTTGATTGGCGGGCTGGACTCCCCCACGAGTGGTACGGTCGAAGTGGACGGCCGGCGCCTCGATACCATGAGCAAAGGCGAGCTTGCAGCGATGCGGTTGCGCCATATTGGCTTCGTATTCCAGGCTTACAACTTGATTCCTGTGCTCAGCGCACGTGAAAACGTAGAATTTGTCATGCAGTTGCAGGGGATTGAAGCGAAAACCCGCACGGAAAAGGCGCGAGCGATAATGCAGGAAGTGGGACTCGAAGGTCTCGAGGAAAGGCGACCGAACGAGCTGTCAGGCGGACAGCAACAGCGAGTGGCGGTGGCGCGCGCTATCGTTTCCGAGCCGAGCCTAGTGCTTGCGGATGAGCCGACTGCAAACCTGGATTCCAAGAACGCAGAGATGTTGATGGCACTATTGCGCCACATGAATGAAGAACATCACGTTACCTTCATTTTTTCTACGCATGACAGGCTAGTGATGAATCTATCGAAACGCCTCATAGGCCTGCGTGATGGCCGCGTTGTTTCTGATCAGCGGCAAGATTGATGAACCGGCTTCTTTGCGGTATCGGCGCTGGACTAATGTTGGCCAGCGTGGGCGTGGCGCATGCTGATCCCTGGAGTTTCGGCGGGCATCTCAAGCTGCAATTGAGTCAGTCATACTACAGAAGCGACGATCTCGCTGCGCTCTACGCAGGGCGTGAGCCAACCGATTCCAACCTGGATTTCAGACTGAAAGCCGAGCGCCACCAAGGGCCTTGGGAAACAATTGTCCATTACGAAATTCTCGGCGTCGGGGGCGATTCTTTGTCAGCCAACCGCGCACTTGCCGCAATCTATCCAATTCTGGGTGCAGGGGTAAGTGCCGATGGATTGCCAAACGACAAGCGGCGGTTGCTCGATCTGACTGAAACCCTAACGGACGCCAATCGCTCGGCTGCGGTCCAACGGCTGGACCGTTTGTCACTCGGATACCTAGGAGAAAATGACGTGATCCGGGTGGGCCGACAGGCAGTAAGCTGGGGTGACGGGCTCGTTTTTAACCCCATGGACATCTTCAATCCGTTTTCACCCGTCGCCATCGATAAGGAATACAAGACCGGCGACGACATGGTGTACGGACAGCGGTTGTTTGCCTCGGGTGCGGACTTGCAGGCAATTGTGCTGCCACGCCGCAATCCAGCGAGTGGGCGCGTGGAAGGTGATCAGAGCTCCTACGCCTTGAAGTACCGATGTCAGGTCTCGGGCGCAGATCTGAATCTGCTCGGTGCTCATCATTTTGGTGAAAACCTACTTGGTGCCGGGTGGGTACAAAATGTCGGCGGTGCTGTGTGGCGCACCGATGTCGTGGTAACAGAGTTGGAAATGGGCGGCCATGCTACTTCTGCGGTGACCAATGCAGATTATTCCTGGACCGCATTTGGAAGGAACTGGTATGGATACGTCGAATATTTCCGCAATGGTTTTGGCGAAACCAATAGCGCCAATTACCTCACGCCAAATGCCGAACTGGCCGCGCGCATCGGGCGGGGGGAGTTGTATACGTTGGGGCGCGATTATTTAGCCGCTGGTTTTCGGGTTGAGTCGACGCCGCTCGTAAATATTTACGCCGGCCTGATTCGTAATCTCCATGACGCCAGCGGCTATTTTCAGCCCCGGATTGTGTACGATTGGCAGGAAAACCTACAGCTGATGGTGGGCCTTAGTCTGCCGTTCGGGGCGAGGGGTAGCGAGTTTGGAGGTATCCCGGTGTCGACCGGCGGCCCTTACATTACCCCGGCAAAGACGGTTTACGTGCGTGCCGGATATTATTTCTGAATTCGTCGGACAGTCCGAGCGCCGGCGTGTCTCCGCATCGATGGTGTAATTCGTCCCACATACTGTGTCGACGTTCATTCTTGTGTGCCGCTACAGTGGCATCCATGGAAGGGAGGATTCGAAAACTTCTTGCAAGGCGGGTTCGTCTTCTGCGTGCTGGACGCGGCTGGTCGCAAGAAGCCCTGGCCGCTGCAAGCGGACTGCATCGTAATTACATTGGTCATGTGGAGCGTGCGGAACTGAATGTTGGTCTAGATAATCTGGATAAGATTGCCAGTGCATTC
>JAKBDW010000087.1:0-3633 GCA_021834245.1 Pseudomonadota bacterium | reverse complement strand
CTGAGCCAATCCGGAAGTATGCAAGTGCTCGCGCTCTGCTGCTTCCAGGATTTGTGAAGGTTCGTGCTCGGCATTGTCGGCAAGATAACTGATAGGTGCATAACTCTCGTCCTCATCACCCGCAAGCGGCTCGAGCGCGATCTCATGCCCGGCAAAGCGGGCCTCCATATCCACCACATCGTGCTCGCTTACGTTGAGTTGCCTGGCGATCTCGCTGACTTGCTGGGGCTTGAGCGGCTCCAGTCCCTGTTTCATGCTGCGCAGGTTGAAAAACAGCTTGCGTTGCGCCTTCGTGGTGGCGATCTTGACCATACGCCAGTTGCGGATTACGTACTCGTGGATTTCGGCACGTATCCAATGCAAGGCGAAAGACACCAAACGCACGCCGCGCTCAGGGTCGTAGCGTTTTACCGCCTTCATCAAGCCTATGTTGCCTTCCTGGATCAGGTCGGCCTGAGGCAGCCCGTAACCCGCATAGCCCCGTGCCACGCTGACCACGACGCGCAAGTGGGAAACGACTAACTGGCGCGCCGCGTCCAGATCGTTCTTTGTCTTGAAGCGCGTGGCCAGGGACAGTTCCTCTTCATGCGACAGTACCGGAAAGCGGTTCACGGCCTGAACATATCCCTCCAAGCTGCCTACGGCAGAGGGTATCGGTAGACTCATGGTTGCATTCATGGATTTTCCTCCTAATTTGATTCATTCTAGCACTCGGGCGATACGAGTGCTAGATGGTGAAAAAGTTCGGAAAATGGCGGTTAATGCTCTGGCGGGTCCGAGAAAATACAGCGGAAGACAATTGTCTTCACTCAGCTGACATGAAAATGCATAAAACAGCTGAATGAGGGCTTCAAGATCGAAAACGGCAAACGCATCGATCTTGACGAAGTCTGGAACAAAGAGGGGCACCTCTTTTCGTGTCGCCGTCGTCTGCGCCATGTGGCGAACCGGTTTTGATGTGCCGACGCTTTTGGCCCCATACCTGGGTAAACCGCTCACGACCGCCCCCCTGATACGGGCCATCGCCCGCGCCAATCAGTGGAGTAAGCCAAAAACAACGGTTTGATAGTTGATAATTGCAGCATCCTGAAAGTGCTGAGCCATGCGCTGGCGGATTTTTCCGGCCTAGAGACGATGGCCGAAGGGAGTCGAATTTCCCGGTTATTTTCGATCCATGCAATATATCGATTCCTGAAACGTCCATACGAGTGTACGCGGTCATTCTTGCGCTGGCAGGCTCATATCCGGACGAATGCATTATTGAATATGAATGCATTCATGACTGATGAAACACAGGAGAGCAGAAAGCCTGAGAGCAAGAAAGTCTGTCTCGCATTCGGCCCCGCATGTTGCCAGGACGGGGAGTTTATGAAGGTGTTAGGGAATTCGGATTTCGCCATTCGCGCGCTAACCCGTGATCCCGATCCATCCAAGTCTCAATTGCTAGCAGTCCAAGGTATCGAGTTTGTCCACGCCTACCTCGCGGATATGCCGAACCTGAAACGCGCCCTGCACGGTGTTTATGGCGCTTATGGAGTGCAGAACATGACAGGTGGATTGGAAACCGAAATCGGGCAGGCGACATTGGCCACCGGCGGGAGAAATATCAGTTGCTTCGCGTGGGCAGATGACGCCTGCTCACATGCTGATTTGTCGGGAATACCGGTTTAATAAGATAATCAAACGGCAGGCAAAAGCGTCTACACAAGGAAACAAGAATGATCAATGAATTCCAATCCGATGTGATTGCTCTGCAACGAATCGGCCGCGTCGTTTCTGCAGTGCGGCATAAGACTACGAGCAAATATTCGTATCTTGAGAGTACGTTGGTGGGTAGAACCGACGCTGCGCTTACTCTGTCTCCCCTCATTGCGGGAAGTCTGCTTGTTACTTTACTGGGAGTGGGGGGATGTGCGGTCGGCCCAGACTTCAAGGCTCCGGCTGCGCCTCCCGAGGCTGCTTATACGGAGCAGGGTCTGCCAAAATCCACGGTGGAAGCGCCAGTGTTGGGCGGCGCAGCCCAACATTTCGGCATTGGCAAAGATATTCCCGCGCAATGGTGGACGCTCTTCCGTTCGCCCGAGATCGATGCACTGGTGCGCGAAGCGATCGCAAACAGCCCCACGCTGGAGTCCGCGAAAGCGACGTTACGCCAGGCGCACGAAATTCTGAAAGCGAATGAGGGTGGACTGCTGCTCCCTAGCGTGAGCGCAAGTGCACAGGGTGCGCGCGAGCGGCTTGCCGGCGCGACACTGGGATTGCCCTATAACCCTGAGTTCACCCTCCTCAATGCGAGCGTGAATGCATCCTACAACCTCGATGTATTCGGCGGCGCACGCCGCCAGATCGAAGGATATGCGGCCCAGCTTGATTACACCCGCTATCAGCTTGAGGCAACCTACCTTACGCTGACTTCGAGCGTCGTTACGACAGCCATGCGCGAAGCCGGACTGCGTGCGCAGGTCAGGGCAACCGAGGAGATTGCTGACGCACAGGCAAAGCAACTCGACGTGGTGCGTCAACAATTTGCGGTCGGCGCGATTCCGCGCGCCACCGTCCTGCAGCAGCAGACGCAACTGGCAACGACGCGCGCAAGTCTGCCCGGGCTGCAGAAGCAGCTTGCCCAGACCCGAAATCAGCTTGCGGTGCTCATCGGGAAGACGCCATCTGTAGCGCAACTGCCTGTGATCAATCTGGAAGCACTGACACTGCCCACCCAACTGCCCGTGAGCCTGCCCTCAGAGCTGGTGCGCCAGCGCCCGGATATCCAGGCGAGCGAGGCTCAGTTGCATCAGGCAAGCGCGCAGATCGGGGTTGCCACGGCGGCGCAACTGCCCCAATTCACCCTGAGCGCGCAGTACGGGGTCGAGGGTACCCAACCGGGTCATCTGTTGAGTCCGGCCAACACCATCTGGTCTCTCGCCGGAGGGGTCGTGCAGCCGATTTTCAATGGCGGGCAACTCTCGGCTCAGCGCCGAGCAGCGAGCGCAGCCTACGACGCCGCCTATGCGCAATATCGCACCGTGGTGCTGCAGGCATTCCAGAATGTGGCCGATACGCTGGTCGCACTCGAAGCCGATGCAAGGACGCTCGCGGCCAATGCCGAGGCTGACGACCTTGCACGGCAGACGCTTGATCTTGCACAGGTGCAGTACGGCCTCGGGGCCGTCAGTTACCTGACCTTGCTGGACACACAGCGCCAGTTTCAGCAGGCGCATATCAGCCTGGTTCAGGCCCAGGCCGCCCGCTTTGCCGATACCGCAACGCTGTTCCAGGCCCTTGGTGGCGGTTGGTGGAATCGTACTCAACCCCCGGCCGACACGGCCAACGCGGCAGCCGACGTCGGCAGTCACGCCCAACAAAAATAGTGAGGATCGCCATGAATCAGGTTAGCAACGCCCCCGCTGCCGCACCCCAGAATCCGTCGAACCGCAGACGCCTGCTGTGGCCCATGCTCGGCATGGCGGGTCTAGTCATTCTCCTCGTCCTCATCATCGGAGGGACCAAGTTCGCGCAGATCATGAAGATGATCGCACAGTCCAAGATTCCACAACCGCCGACGGTTGTCACCGCGCTGAAGGCGCAGTTTTCGGAGTGGCAGCCAGAGATCGCCGCAGTCGGATCCATGAAGGC
>JAKBDW010000392.1:0-3636 GCA_021834245.1 Pseudomonadota bacterium | reverse complement strand
TCGAAGCGGTTGCACCAAGCAAAACCCAATTCGCACCGGTCCTTGTAGCGTCCATCACCGAGCCTCATTCACACATGCCAGCCGAACCCTTCGAATCTGCCACTCAACCCGTTGCGGCCCACGCCGCAAGCAAACCACCTTCTCCTCGCCTAGGGTGTGTGCACTGCCGGTGTTCCGATTTTCTTTTGGTGAGCCGAGACCGATGACACCGACCAATTGCATGACCGCTCCGGCACCGCAAGATTGCGGCGGCATCCACGAACTGTGCAGCGTCGCGCAACTCATCGACGTTAACGCGCAGCGAGCACCGCGGTCGACCTATTTCATCGCCACCCAGGACGGGCGCGAAGTCTCTTTTGCCCAATTGCAGCGCATTTGCAGCGAACTCGGACCGTTTTTCGCCCGGCACGGAGTGCGGCGAGGCGCCGTGGTGTCGCTGTTCATGTCGAACGGCCTCGATGCCGCGATGCTGATACTGGCGGCCATGTATCACGGCATGGTGATCAACCCGATCAACCTGCTGGCGCAGCCTTCGCAGCTGTCCTACATCCTCGATCACTCCGACACTGCGCTGGTCGTCACCACGCCGGAGCATGCGCGGACGCTGCAGGCTATGGCAGCAGCGATGGAGCGGTCGCTGCACGTCGAAGTCATTACCGACTCGAGTTGGCTCGATCACAACCGCGCGGCGGCCGCCAAACCAGGCGTGATGCCCGCCTTCGACGACGCGGCGCTGCTGATGTACACGTCGGGAACCACTGGCACACCCAAAGGTGTCGTGCTCAGCCACGGCAATCTGGTCGCTAACGGCATCCATATCAGTCGTGAGCACGGGCTAGGCTCGGACGACCGCGGCCTGGCGCCGCTCCCGCTCTATCACATCAACGCGCTGGTGGTAAACCTGATCGCGCCGCTGGTGCGAGGTGGCTCGCTGGTGATGCCGCCGAAGTTTTCGGCGACGACGTTCTGGAAGGATGCGATCAGCTTCAACTGCACCTGGGTCAACGCGGTGCCAACCATCATTGCCTATCTCATCCAGTCAGCCCCTAAGGACCTCGACCTGGATCAGTTGCGCCGCATCCGCTTCTGCCGCTCGGCGTCGGCGGCGCTGCCCCCCGAGCACCACCGGGCATTCGAGCGACGTTTCGGGGTCGACATCATCGAAACCATGGGGCTGACCGAGACCGCGGCACCTTCGTTCAGCAACCCGATAGAGCGACATTTGCGAAAGGTTGGCAGCATTGGCAAGCCGTCTGGAACCGAGGCCCGGGTTGTTGATGCCCAGGGCCACGTGCTGCCTAACCTCGCTATCGGTGAAATCGAGCTGCGTGGACTCAACGTCATGCGCGGCTACCTCAAGAACGACACCGAGACGGCGAAGGCCTTTACTGCAGATGGCTGGTTTCGCACCGGAGACCTCGGCTACCGCGACGATGATGGCTACTACTTCATTACCGGCCGCGCCAAGGAGTTGATTATCAAGGGAGGTGAAAATATCTCGCCTCGCGAAATCGACGAAGCGCTGTTGCGCTACCCGGCTGTTATGGAGGCCGCAACAATCGGCGTCAAGGACAGTAATTACGGCCAGAATATTGAGGCATACCTCGTGCTGCGCGACGGCGCAGCAGTTAGTGCAAATGATCTGCGCGCCCACTGCCTGGAGCACCTCGGCAAGTACAAGATGCCACGCGTCTGTTACGTCGTGGACGATTTGCCACGGGGGCCAACAGGGAAAATCCAGCGCCTGAAATTACACGATCTAGATTCAAGCGTCATCAAGGAATCATTACATTTGTATTGAATCACAAGGAAGTTATCGGAACAAAAAGGAGAAAAAAACAGACCCAGCTTGCTGCATTAAACGATTTCAAGATGGTTTATTAAATTCCTACCAGGAGACAAAGATGTCTGAACTCAATGATCATTTCGCCGCACAAGCCGCGGTGGGAGCACGAATAGATCGCCTGCCGATGACTCGTATCACTTGGGGTATTGTCATCCTCGCGGGTTTGGCTTGGTTCACCGAGGCACTGAGCATTGGTTCGCTTGGAGTTTCGATCCCGACCCTGAAGCAGGTTATGCACATTACCCCAAGCCAAATCGGCCTGCTGGTTGCAGCGCAGACCTTCGGGGTCGTGATCGGGTTGATTCCGGCTGGTAGGCTCGCAGACTTGTTCGGGCGTAAACGGGTCCTGATATACGGAATTGTTTGGTACAGCATTTTTACCTTCGTCTGCGGTCTAGCGCCAAACTACAGTTTCCTGCTAATTGCTCGTTTTCTCGCTGGACTCGGTATGGGCGCTGTGTTCCCGCTACCTTACGCAATCGTGTGTGAAATGGTTCCGAAGACACGAAGAACTTTTTGCAACGGAATCATGGACGCCTTCCTGTCGCTTGGCTATTTCGTCGCTCCGCTGCTGGGTTTCATAATTTTCCCAGCGCTTAGTCCAGATTATTCTTGGCGAGTTTTTTTCGCGGTTGCGGCCTCTCCCATCCTGTACTCCGTTTTGATTTATTACAAGCTTCCGGAAAGTCCGCGCTGGCTGGCCAGAAAGGGTTATCAGCGTGAAGCGGAGAGGATTCTGGACCATCTGGAAGCGGCCATCCGGAGGGTCACGGGACGCGACTTGCCGGAGCCCGCGCGCCCCAGGGTGCAAATCGCTGCCGACGTCGTCGGGACCTCCCATATGTCGCAGATCTTTGGTCGGCGGCTGATCATGCGCACCGTAGCCCGGGTTGTGTCGGCGACCGGAGTCTTTTTCATGTTTTACGTAGTTATGACTTACATGCCGACGATTTTCGTCTCTCAAGGGTACAAGCTCGCAACTTCGTTACTGTTCACAGCAATCATCACCGGTGCTGCACTGCCCGGCAAGATCTTCAACGGCATCGTCGGCGAAATGCTAGGGCGGCGAGCGGCCTATGTGATTTTCATGGGGATTGCCGGTTGCGGGGCACTACTGTTCGGGTTGGCCGGCTCCGTGGTGGGATCGGTAGCGTTCGGCTGCATCATGTCGTTTTTCGGCACCGGGGCGTTCCCGTCGCTGAAAATGTCCTTGGCTGAGCAATACCCGCTACAGCTGCGTGCCACCGGGGCGGCGACGGTTGAAGCTCTGTCGCGACTACTTGGCGGAGTGGTTGGCGGCTTCGTCATGCCTGTGCTGCTCCAGCGCGCCGGCGTCGAGGTGTCGTTCGTGACCATTGCCGTTGTCGCCTTTATCGGGGTAGTGGTCGAGCTCACGCTGACCATGGAAACCAAGAACATGACTGTTGAAGAACTCGAGCAAATTGCGGCTTGAGCACCGTAGTTCCTGGCCCGCGCCAGGAACTACGGTGAACCCCACGACAGTCCAGCGAAGAAGTTGCCTCGCAAGTCTGAGCAATGTGGCGCGTGCAAACGCCAGGCGCGGAGCTGGGCCGAGAATGCCCTGACGTGAAGGAGTTTGGGTGTTGAAGAACTCCGCAAAGCACGCCCGCCGCACTCCACTCATATGCCCCGCGTTCAAGGGTTCAAAGCTCCGTAGCCGTCGCAGCATTGCACGATCTCCGATCAAAAAAAGCGGTGAATGTGAACCAAACATTGCGTTGGAAAAGGCACGCCTCAGGCCCTAGGGTTGAGGTCAGGACGTCGAATAC
>JAKBDW010000178.1:0-3637 GCA_021834245.1 Pseudomonadota bacterium | reverse complement strand
TTCGACCGATTTTTTCTGGCTGACGCCCATTTCCACGAACTTTCTGGCACCGGGCAACACCTTGCTTTCGAACGATCCGACCGCCTTATTGTAGTGGCTGATGCTGTTGTCCAGGCTTGTCCCGAGGCGTTCCAGGTGTTCAGTGAAAGTTGCCAGGCGTGCATACAGCTCCTCGCCGATGTCGCGGATGCTGGCGGCATTGGCTGCGAGCGCCTCCTGGCGCCAACCGTAGGCTACTGCACGCAGCAAGGCGACGAAACTCGTCGGTGTGGCCAATATCACCTTCTGCCGCAGCGCGTCTTCGAGAAGAGTGCGATCTATATCGAGGGCAGCGCTGAGGAATTGGTCGCCGGGGATGAACAGGACTACAAAATCCGGCGCATTCTTGAACTGGCTCCAGTATGCTTTGCGTGACAGTTCCGTCACCCGTTCGCGGACCTTGCGTGCGTGATGCTCTAGGTGGCGCTGTCGACCGGCATCGTCAGTCGCCTCCATGGCGTTTAGGTAGGCATCGAGCGGCGTCTTGACGTCGACAACGATTTCGCGGCCGTCGGGCATGCGCACCACCATATCAGGGCGCAGTGTGCCTTCTTCCGTGTTAACCGATTCCTGCTGCGTGAAATCGCAGTGCTCTACCATGCCCGCAAGTTCCGTCAGGCGCTTCAGCGTCAACTCTCCCCATTGCCCGCGCACTTCGGGGCGGCGCAGCGATTTCACAAGGTTCTGGGTCTCGGTCCTGAGCTGATCCTGAGTCTGCGTCATCGTTTCCAAATGTTTCGTGAGCGCGCCGTAGGCTTCCTTGCGCGCATGCTCCATAGACTGAATCTGCTGCTCGGTTTTGAGAAGTGCATCGCGGATCGGTGTGACCAGGTTTTCCACCGCCTTTTCCTTTTGCGTGAGGTCAGCCGCGGCACGGATTTGAAACTGCTTCAGCGTTTCCTGCGCGAGTTGCAAAAATGCCTGGTTGTTGCGTTGCAGCGCGTCACTCGACAGGGCGTTGAATGTGGTCTCAAGTCCCCGCAAGTTGTCCGCAGTCTGTCGGCGCTCCAGTTCAAGCGTGGTTGAAAGCTCAACGATGCGTTTCTGGCTGCGGGCATTAGCCAGCAGCCAGCCGATCGCTCCGCAGGCAATGGCGATGAGAGCCGCAATGGCGAGGGATCCTAGATCAGTGGCCGGCATCGATCCATTCCAGAATTGCCGCTGGCGACGCCACCAGGGCGTCGGCGCCCCAGTCATCCGGGACGTCTTGAGCGCCAATGTAGCCGAACATGGCCACGAGCGTGCGCATCCCTGCCAGGCGGCCTGCCTCAATGTCGCGTGCCGCGTCGCCGACATAAAGGCACGCCGACGGTGTGCTGCCCGCAAGCGCGCAGGCATGCAGCAAAGGCTCGGGGTGGGGTTTTGCGTTGGCAGTGCTGTCGCCGCTCACGACGCATGCGGCGTCGGCGGCAAGCCCAAGTGCACTTACCAGCGGTTGGGTGAGAAATCCCGGCTTGTTGGTTACGATTCCCCAGTTCAAGCCACGTACCTGGAGCGTAGTCAGCAATTCGCTTACTCCGGGGAAGAGCCGCGTTTCGCGGCACAGGTTCTGCGCGTAAAGATCAAGAAAACGCTGGCGCAAATTGCCGTATGTGGCGTCCTGCGGCTGCACGCCGAAACCGAGGCGCAGCAGGGCGCGCGCGCCGTGCGAGGCCTCGGGTCGGATAGAAGCGTAGGGCACAGGCGGTCGGCCGGATTCGCGCAGCAACGCATTGAGGGCAAAACCGAGATCCGGCGCGGTATCCGCCAGTGTGCCGTCGAGGTCGAACAGCACAGTGCGGATTTCACTCATCCGTGCGCTGGCACCATGCGAGATAATTGACATCGATGCCAGGTCCAAGCGTGTAATGCGATGTAATAGGGTTGTAGTGCATGCCTGTGTACTCGCGCATGCCAAGACCGGCATGGCGGCACATGCGTTCAAGTTCGGAAGGCTTGATGAATTTCATGAAGTCATGCGTGCCGCGTGGCAGCAGATGCAGCAGGTATTCAGCGCCAACGATGGCGAAAAGCCAGGACTTGGGATTGCGGTTGATCGTGGAAAAGAAAAGCTGGCCGCCGGGTTTGACCAGCCGCGCACAGGCATTCACGGTAGATGCCGGATCGGGAACATGTTCCAGCATTTCAAGGCAGGTAATCACGTCGAAAGATTCCGGTCTCTGGTTGGCCAGATCCTCGGCGGCAATCTTCTGGTAGTCGACCGACTGACCGGACTCCTTGAGATGCATGCGCGCGACCGCCAGTGGGGCATCACCCAGGTCTATGCCCATGACATGCGCGCCTAATGCTGCCATGCCTTCCGCAAGCAAGCCGCCGCCGCAGCCGACGTCGAGCACGGTCTTGCCGCGCAAAGCCGCGCGCCGGTCAATGAATTCCAGGCGCAGCGGGTTGATGTCGTGCAGTGGTTTGAATTCGCTGGTCGGATCCCACCAACGTTGCGCGAGTTTCTCGAATTTCGCGATTTCACTTTCGTCGACATTCATGCTGGAGGCCGTCATGCGGATGCCGCAGGATGAATCGCAGCGTAGTGCCGGTTGCGGTGCAAATATTGCAGCTTGCCGTCATCGCGTCCCGCACGCAAGGGATCATTGATTCGCTTGTCGCTCATGACTTGATTCTATCACTCCAGCGTTGCGCGCATTGCAGAATTTCGTTTTCATTCAGGGTTGTCAGCCGACCGGCCTGCAATAGTCTGCGACCCGCCACCCAAACATCCGTTACCTGGTCGCGGCCGGCGGTGTAAACGATCTGCGACACCGGGTCATAGACGGGCTGACTCGCTAAACGAGCAAGATCAACGGCAGCCAGATCCGCATACTTGCCGCGCGCGATCGAGCCGATGAGGCTTTCCATCCCGAGAGCGCGCGCCCCATTCAGTGTGGCCATGCGCAGCGCCTGGTGGGCGGGCAGCGCTGTCGCCTGTCCGCTCACCGCTTTCGCCAGCAATGCGGCAGTTCGCATCTCATCCAGCATGTCGAGATCGTTGTTGCTGGCAGCGCCGTCTGTTCCCAGAGCCACATTGATGCCGGCACGCAAGAGATCAAACACTGGGCAAAATCCGCTGGCAAGCTTGAGATTTGACTGCGGGCAATGGATCACGTTCGCGCCGTTTTGCGCCAGCAGCGTGATCTCCTGCGGTTGCAGCTGGGTCATATGCACGGCGACAAAATTCGGATTGAGCAGTTCCAGTTCATGCAGCCGCTGCAACGGACGCTTTCCGGTCTTAGCAACCGCATCCTGCACCTCATGTGCGGTCTCATGCACATGCATGTGTACCGGAAGATTGAGTTCGTTGTTAACGGTACGAATACGGGTCAGCGGATCATCGGAAACCGTATATGGGGCGTGGGGTGCAAAAGCGGTGGTGATGAGATCGCTGTTGCGCAGTTCGTCGTGCAACTTGAGGCCTTTTTCAAGATACGTGGCCGGCGAATCGGCGTAGACCGTTGGAAAGTCGATCATGATCAAGCCAACACAGGCCCGTATGCCGGCCTCGCGTGCCACGTATGCGCTGTCCTCTGGAAAGAAGTACATGTCACTGAAGCACGTGGTGCCGCTTTTAATCATCTCGGCGACACTCAGGCGAACGCCAGATCGG
>JAKBDW010000102.1:0-14749 GCA_021834245.1 Pseudomonadota bacterium | reverse complement strand
GCTGAATATAAGCCTGCGCTGTCGGCCAGTCGACCCAGTGGTGAGGGCCGAGTGCGGGCACGGGACTGCCCGCGGGGGCCATAACCATCCCTGGCATGCCAGCCGCAGCGGCGGTCTTTATCATTTCTGCCGGCGGCATCCCGTGCAGCAGGGTCGATGCCGCAGCGATAACAATTACGCCCAACAGCGCTTCCTTGCTGACGGTGCATGAACACTCCCGGATGACAGTTCCAGCAGACAGCCGGACAAGCCGGCTGCGGTCTGTCCCGAAGGCGGCAAGGTGCGCCCACCACCGGCGAGGCGCTTTACCCGAAAGCACCTCGAGACGCGGCAGGTGCACGTACCGATTCCAGGCACCAAGACCGACCATGCCGGCCACCGCCAACAATTTGACCGACAGGGTCCGCCCATACGCGAAATCCCACAGGGCACTCAAGGAATCGAGTTCGTGCCAGGCTGTATACGCGCCGCTTACCAGGACGACTCCGAGGGCGAGAGCGGCAAGACGCGACAGTCTGGCGAAGATCTCAGCGGTGCGCGGCCCCGGGTCCGACACCCTGGTGAGCAGGCTGGGAAAAACCCCGAGCGACATGCCGAACAGGCTGCCCACCCACAGCGACCCCGCCAGCAGATGCGCCCAGTCGATCCAGACCGCCAGCGTAAAGTCGCCGTGATCGGCAGGGTGTCCGGTTTCGCTGCGGGTCATCGCAATTCCAGCAGCCGCGATCATCATGATCCACCCCTGCCACCAGCGACGGTGGTGCTTGGCCTTTGGTATCTGACCAACCCAAAGCGCAATCAGCGCAGGTATGCGAAACAACCAGACATGACCGTAATGTGTCATTCTGACAACAAGGGGCAGCGCCGACGGTACTGCAGTCCAGCGCCCCTGCACCATCTCCATGGTGCGCGCCAGCAGAATTCCTCCGCTGCTGATCGTCAAGAACAATGTTGTCGCGAAGAGCAATCGACGCATTGTTGTATCAAGCGACTCAAGCGACTCAAGCGGCTCTTGCGGCAATACGACGCGCCAACATGCGAGCATGCCGATCAGGGCCACCAGCGCCAAAACGTCAGCGCCGCTAAAGGCAATGTAAAGCAGGTGCATAGGCGACTAGTCCACCGTCATTTTACCGAAAAGGAAAATCGACCTTCGGTGTGATGGCCGTCCCGCGCAATGACGCTCCAGTAGACGTAATACTTGCCGGGCGGCAAAGTCGCCGGCAGATCTGTTTCCAGAAGCGTACGGTCGGAAGTCGACACCCGGCCTTGTCCCATGCTGACCTGTGTCCCTGATTCGGTCTTGACCATCAGGGTGGAAAATACGGGTTCCAGGTCTCCGTCGAACCAGATGCGTACCGATCGTGGAGCAGTCGCGACCGCCGAACCCACATGAGGAATGGAACGATCCGGAAAAGCATGGGCTGATGCCGGCCGCATAATAGATAGCGTGAGCAACAAGGGCGCAAGGCAATTTAGAAATTTCAACTTTGGCATGATATGGAAAGTCCGCGTCGATCAGCGAAACATCGGCCTGCCCAGACTATGCGGCGCGATGTCGTCAAAATAGAAATCCATCCCCAGCAAGATCCCAACGGACTTGCCCGTCCGGTCGTTTATTGGTACCTGCGCCTCAATGCCCCACTGAAAATACCGCCCGACCCAGATCACTCCGGGATTCGCGTAGCCAGTGGTCTCATGCGAACAACCGCGATCAAGGCAAGTCTGCAGTGGAAATTCGACGATCGGCACCATTTTGTCGAATGGTGCTTTGAGCCCCACGTAGCGAACAAAGTTCTGCAGGTATCGAATATTGTATTGCAGTGAAAACGCCCAATTGAGCGCATGCGGTACGCCTGAAGCGGTCGGAAAGTCCTCGGATACTGCGGCAGTAAATGCCATCGGCCGCAACATCTGCCACTTGTCCGACAGACCGCCAAATCCCTTGCCGTAGGTGAATTCCGGTGTGTAGGTGGAGTACGAGGATCCGATGACGGTGCTGCCACTTTTACCGACGCTATCTGCAAGCTGCAACATGCCAATCGATTCAGCATCTGGATGAACGAATAGTTGATAGGCAGCAGCAACTGTGAAGTTGTCCCATCCTTCGACAGTCGGCGATCCATCTCCCGGGACGTGGCGCTGATAATCAGTGCTAACCGCCAAGCCAAAACTTGACGTCAGCCGCTTGGCAAACGCAAGACTAACGGAATCCTGCCTCGTGCCGTTGGCATTGATGTGGCTGTAAACCCACGGTGCTTCGTCCGCCACGCCCGGATCGTCGAAACTCATCGTGGCTGGAAACACCCGCATGCCGGAAATGGCGTGCGCAGAGGCGGTGGAAACCGAACCCGCGGCCATCACCAAAACGCCCGTCAAACGCACCATCCAGGCCCGTAACTTTTTCATGCGACCTCTATGTCGGATCGCATGGCACCAAGATTTGTTCCTAATACGTCAGCGATTTTCACAGGCACTTTGCAGCTAGCAAACATTACCGAAGCGACTCGGGCATCCGAATTTATCGCCTGGCCAACCGCCCTTTCCTCTGATCCGCCAATTGGGCCTTTTCTAAAGATGGTCGCCAAGACACACTCTTCGCCACCGTTCATCTCTCCTAGTCTCCTCAAATTCACATCTCTCGAGCCGTGCCGGACGGCTTATCTGTACAAGTACCGCCTTGCACGCCATTCCGTACAAGTTGCTCGAACGTATGCCGCGGGTAATCTTGCGGGCGGTCCGTCCGGCCGTTGCGCGGCTCGAGGTTTCCCCATAAGTGTTGTGAAAAAACTACCTACGGCAAATGCCGCGGCTCGAGATGCTGACTATCAATAAGATTGTCAGCAACCCGAGCTTGCGGGCCAACACGTAGACTGCAACACTCGCAATCGGGGCTCTGAGACGACGCGTTGCCTGCGGCGCCTCGGTAGCGTGACTTACACCTGAGATGATGAGCGGGGCGGTGCGCGTGACTGCGGTAGCGCGAGGAAGAACGACGATAGAGAAGAGGCCTTCGGTTTTGCCAGCCTGAGAAAATAGCCACTGGTGCCGGAAAAGGTCAGTCCAGTCTCGGGCGTAAAGAGGTCCAAGGCACCCTGACCGATCGCCTTGCATACCGGGCAGAGAAGTTCACTTGCTTGTGTTTTATGATGGTGATTGGACTCAGCGGCATAGAGACCAACCGTACATGCCAGCGCAAGAATCGCTACCCACTGAAACCAGGCCTTGCGTCGCAGGCAACGGATCAAGGCGACACGCGGCACGTGGTCGCCTGGAGAAATGTCTGCAACTTTTTGCATGACGTTGCTGCCGGACCTCCACTTGTCAGCGGATACAAAGACGTTTTGAGTATACTGAAGACCTCACACGGAGTCCAACTGACCCAAGGTCGTCACGTTCGACTGACATAGGCAAAAGAGGCCCCTGCCGCCGCATCAACCACTCAGCACCTGGCAACAGCAGATCGCGCGCACGGCAAAGCATGTCGTCTACGCCTTCGCGTGCATGGCAGCGTGTTGAATGGCGTTGCATACAATCAGTGCGATTGCCATGTACCGCTTCTGATTTCGCTCCGCTGCCACACGGCAAAACCTGCAACAATGGCGCTATTCACACAGAGCGAGCGCTCTTGCCACACGCTGCAGACGGACGCACTCTTGCGGCGGTCCACTCTCTAGAGAGGTTTTGCGTAAAGAGTCGGTAAGCATGTCAAAGCATGTAAATCTTTGGAAAATGTGCCCGATAGCGCTGTTAACCCGCTTATCGCTGTGGCACGATTTGGTCCTGGATCTTCCTGAAAGGCTGCCACTCTAACATCCCGTGGACCGCATTCTGCTAGCTGACGATGATGTCGAGCTTGGCGAAATGCTAACACAGTATCTCTCCTCCGAGGATTTCCTTGTCGACACAGCGCATGATGGGGAGACCGCACGCGCGATGGCGCGACGCGGCGATTATGATCTCATCGTCCTCGACATCATGATGCCACGCATAAACGGTTTCAACGTACTGCGTGCTTTGCGAATGCGCTCGCTTGTGCCGGTGCTAATTCTGACTGCGCGCGGCGCCGACGTGGATAGCATCGTAGGCCTTGAACTCGGGGCCAACGATCATCTCGCCAAACCGCGCAATCCGCGCGTGCTTGTAGCCCGCATTCGCGCGATATTGCGCCGAACACCTGTCACGCCGCAGATCGGCGAAGAATCCCTGACTCTCGGTGATATCGAAATTAATACAGGCACGCGCACGGCATATCGTGCCGGCGATGCGGTTCCGTTGACCAGCACCGAATACTGTGGTCTGGAGGTTCTGTTGCCCGATGCCGGACACGTGGTGTCAAAGCCCGCCCTGTCCGAACGGGCGCTTGGTCTCATCCTTACGTCCTATGACCGCAGTCTCGACATGCACGTCAGCAATTTGCGAAAAAAAACTTGGTCCATTGCCGAACAACCAGGAGAGAATTCAGACCGTTCGTGGTATCGGCTATCAATATACTCTTGCTTGATTGGTTCTTTGCCATGCGCCGCCTGTTGCCGAGAGCAGCAGTCGCATCATGGCGATTTTGCTGGCGTCGGTAGCATCGATTTCCCTGCTAGTTGGCGGAATCGGAATCATGAACATACTGCTCGTTTCGTTGACCGGACCACGCGTGAAATTGGCATCCCCATGGCGATCGGCGCTCGCCGGATACATGTGCTGCTGCAGTTCCTGGTCGAAGCTGTGTTGCTTAGCGCCATCGGTAGCGGGGCCGGCGTCGTCATCGGGGTAACCATATCGAAGATCATTTCCGCCGTTGCCGGTTAGCCTACCTTTCTGTCGCCAGTGGCCTGGTGGCAATGGGTGGCGGATATTGGAGCGCAACTGCCGCCACCCGTCCCCCAGCTAATAGCCAAAGCGACAACTGCCAATAATCCGCTGTTTTGATGATCCCCGCTGTTGATTCGGCAATTGCGTACGCTGCCAGATTCTTCACTAATGCTATGTCACCGAGTTGGCTACTTGAACCTAGAAATACTATCGACACTGCATTGAGCGAACGCGACATGCTGCAGGCTTATTCCATCAACAGAAAATCCACAACGGACTACGCAGATAAAGCGCCAGCACCCAAAAGCGAGTTTTTAAGGCACACGATCCAACACCCACCATAATTGCACGCACGCTTCCGCTAAACGCAGGATGATCCCAAGTTACACGCGCGGAGTTGCGCGCAACGAACTCACTACCCATGGACGGCAACATTGCCATGTCGCGCTCCGCACCAGAGCACTTCACTAACCGACGAGCCCACTGGACATTTGTACTACAAACGCCAGGGTCGCATATCGGTTGTCCTTATTTTGTACAACTGGTCTCCGATCACTACGACACCACGTCGGTCTCTGGCTCGAAATAGGATCAATCTAAATTGGCTCCCTCATTCGAGTTACCAGGGTCGGAAAAATATATGCCAGTAGCCAGACTCATCCCTTATATATTTTTTTAATCGCTGATTTTCACTTTTATTCGATCTGCTGATTGCAAGGCACTTCCTTCACAAATTTTGCGCGAGCATTTGTACATGATGACTGCCTTTTTGCTAACGGCCTTTGACGTTCGCCGCTCGCAGTCTATATTTAATTCGGATTTGTCAACTTGTGACAGCCGGTCAAAGTATGAAATTGTCGAACCGGCCTTATGGATTTTCTGTGATATGTAGCCTCTGTTTCCTGTGTTGGTACGGCTACCAGGGAGGCCCAATGACGCTCTATCGACAGCTGCTGTTTCTCTTTGTGGCGCTGATTTTTTCTCCGGCTGTACTTTGCTCAAATGACGACAACGGTGCAATGGCGCAATTGTTCCACGCGCAACAGCAGTTGGCGCAATCTAACCGAGCTAGCGCTGAATATTATCTTGGCGAGATGTACGAAAATGGGTACGGAACACCCCAGAATATGGACAAGGCGTTCGAATGGTACGGCAAAGCAGCTCAACAAGGGTACGCGGAAGCCAAAGAGAAAATTCTGAACGAGGATAGCATCCGTACTCAGAATGAGGCAGCAAAACACCTTGCTGCGCCACTGACCCCACCTAAGACCAAGGTCCCGTCACAAGCGAAAACGATTTCGATAGCCGCTGTGCCAACAGCCGCTGCCCCGAACCGTCAAGCATCCAATGACGCCGCCAAGCTTGCGGCATTTAAACGCCGCTATGCTGCTTATCTGAAAGCATTAGCCAACGATCGCAAGCGCGAAGCCTATCCGATGGAGTGACCGTCGGCATCATCCGCAGTTGCGAAACTGGGAGGCAAAAGGAGTTATCGGGCCCATTGAGCCGGGCGCAAACGAGCGTTATTGAAGCTTCGTTACCATCAAGACGATTATGCGCTCGACACAGTGGCGAAACGTTTTCGGAAGCGTCTCGAGGGCCATGACCCGCCTGCTTTCCTCGAACCAGTCATCTCTGGGAAATGGCTCCTTCGGGACTGGTTGTTGAAAGACGTTGTTTGAATTGCTTTGGCGTGAGGTTATCGAGGCTTGAATGCGGACGCACCTCGTTGTACTCGCGCCGGAACTGCTCGATCAGGATCTTCGCGTCGATTCTGTTTTTCAACCACTGCATGCTGAGACACTCGTCATCGCGACTTCGCTCACCGCGTGCTTCTTGGCCACTTCCGCCACCGGACTGCTGTCTGCCTCGCGCAAGATCTTCACCATCTGCTCTTCACTGAACCGGGTATTCTTCATGGGCTCCTCGCTTGCCTTCGAGGGCCATCTTCTCAAGAATCACGTGGTCCGAAAACTGCCGGGCAGGTCAGGCATCGCGGCGTCCCAAAAACGTCCCACCAAAAAATAGAAGCTTTCGCAGCACGCGTATAAGTGCTTGCTTTAATTGGTGCCCGAGGCCGGAATCGAACCGGCACGACCTTGCGATCGAGGGATTTTAAGTCCCTTGCGTCTACCAATTCCGCCACTCGGGCTAATCTTGAAGGCACCGCGATACCAGACTTGGTCTGGTCGCACCAGCATTTCACCTTATACGACCGGCGTATGCGAATTATATAGGAGTTGTCCCTTGTTGTTGCAGGGAATGAATGGCGCCTACAGATGCCAATGGCGATACTCAAAAACGGACTTTAGACGTTCCGCGAGATCCGCTTCACGCAACTTTGCCACGTACCAGGTATTGGACCGCATTTGTAACCGGCTGCTGGCAATTGCGGTTTTGCCACGAACCCGGGCACGGAAGCCAGATCGACACCTATTTTTGCCTGTTTGGAATCTGCAGTCGCCCTGTCAAGTGAACGCTCCGCAATAACCGACAGCTGTCGATCAAACCGGCGTAGTCAAAACTGGCCAACAGAACGCTGCTGGGGACAAATATTACCAGTTAGAGGCCCGACCAAAGAGGCACATACGCCCTTCGGTGGTTTTTGGGGGGTCAAACGTAAAAGTGGAGGCTGGGGTCGGAATCGAACCGGCGTACACGGCTTTGCAGGCCGCTGCATAACCACTCTGCCACCCAGCCGCGGAAATCGGGACAAAAAAACAGGGAAGGCCTGGCTTCCCCTGTTATCACGAATCTGGAGCGGGAAACGAGATTCGAACTCGCGACCCCAACCTTGGCAAGGTTGTGCTCTACCACTGAGCTATTCCCGCACTAAAAATGTCCGCCCCTTGGCAAGGGAGCGGCCGACAAGGGTGGCTATTGTAAACGTGGTCTCCGGCCTGTCAAGCGACAGCCTACGCCCCCCCGTTTTGGGTCACTGGGGGCCAGGCCGCGTGAGGCTGGGCCATGCGGCTTTGAGATAGACAACCATCGACCAGAGCGTCAGGCCTCCGGCCAGGTAAAGCAAGGTCTCACCAATGTTGAATACCGGCATGCCCCACAGCGGCTCACGGTAAATCATGAAAGGAATTGCCATCATTTGCGCGATTGTCTTGAGCTTGCCGATCACTGACACCGCCACCCTTGCACGGCGACCAAGGACGGCCATCCACTCGCGCAATGCCGAAATTGTGATTTCTCTGCCGATAATAATGATTACTACCACGGCGAAAAGGCGCACGTCTATGACTCGCGCTTCTACCCGAGGATCGGATACGAGTAGTACCAGGGCGCTCACCACCATAAGTTTATCGGCCACCGGATCGAGAAATGCCCCAAAAGCGGACATCTGATTGAGGCGCCGAGCCAGATATCCGTCCAGCCAGTCGGTCAGCGCCGCCAGGATGAACAATAGCGTCGCCAAGGGCGCTGCCCACGGGTACGGAAGGTAAAAAGCGACTACAAAGACCGGGATCAGCACGATCCGTAGCAGCGTCAGCAGATTGGGCGTATTCCACACGATTGATGGCCTAAAAATCGAACTCCGCAGTTTTCATTCATTTTTGTCAGTTGCACTTTTCCCGGTTCCCGCGCCGACAGTAACGCTTTTTGTCTACGCCTGTCGGCTGGCGAGGCTGAAATCAGCGGGCCCCCTGGATAGGGCGGAATATGCCGCGCTAGGACCCGCCTTCGTGAAACTGCTCGTAGATGCGACGGGCCAGGCTCGGACTGATTCCCGGCACACGTGCCAGATCCTCGACTCCGGCGCGAGCCACTTCCTGCATGCCGCCAAGGTTCTTGAGCAGCGCCTGACGGCGCTTGTCGCCAATTCCAGGAATACTCTCCAGCATGGATGTCTGGCGCGCCCGGCCACGCCGCTGGCGGTGACCGGTGATGGCAAAACGATGCGCCTCGTCGCGAATCTGCTGGATCAGATGCAGCGCTCCGGAATCCGCCGGCAGTATAGTGGCGCCACGCTGGCCGGACAAGAACAACTGCTCGCGACCTGGTTTGCGGGAGCGTCCCTTTGCAACCGCCACCAGGCGCACGTTGGCCGTTGACAGCTCGCGCATGACGCCTTCTGCAGCACTAAGTTGACCCTTGCCACCGTCAATCAGCAGCAAGTCCGGCAGCCGACCGCCATCTTCTGCTTCATTCTCGAGAACCCGCCGGTAGCGGCGCATCAGTGCTTGAGCCATCGCAGCGTAATCATCCCCGGCGGCCACGTTCTCAATGTTAAAGCGCCGGTAGTCCGACTTCAGCGGCCCGTCCGGAGTAAATACAACGCACGAGGCCACCGTGGCCTCCCCGAGAGTATGACTGATATCGAAGCATTCGATGCGCTCCGGCACGGCATCAAGCAGGAGCGCTTCCTGCAAGGCTTCGAATCGTCTGCGCAAACTCGCCTTATCACTCTGGTAACGTCGCAGCGCATCGCGCGCGTTGAGTTCGCAAAGCCGCACCCAGCGTCGGCGCAAGCCGCGCGAATTGGCAATGAGCTGGACGCGCGCGCCCAGCTGTTCGCTAAATGCCGCTTCCAGCAGATCCTGATCGGCCACGACGTGGTTTAAATAGATCGACGGTGGTGCAGGTTTTCCGATGTAGTATTGCGGCAGGAATGCACCCAAGATCGTTGCCGGGTCGGTCTCTTCGCCGATACGGGGAAAGAAATTCTTGTTACCGAGATTGCGGCCATTACGGATAAACGTCACAACGACGCAGGCTGAACCCTGCTCCACCACGACAGCCAGCACGTCAGCATCGCCGCCATCGCCGCTTACGGCCTGGCGTTCCTGTACGCGCCGCAGCGCTGCAATGCGATCGCGATAGAGCGCGGCAGATTCGAATTCGCAGCGCTCCGCCGCTTCCTCCATGCGCGCCACCATCTCTTCGATTACCGTTTGGCTCTGCCCTTCCAAAAACAGCACTGCATGGCGCACATCCTCAGCATAGGCTGCAGCATCGATATAGCCGACGCAGGGCGCCGAACAGCGCTTGATCTGGTATTGGAGACACGGGCGCGAGCGGTTGCGGAAGAAACTGTCTTCACACTGCCGCACCGGAAACACCTTCTGCAGAAGATTCAGGCTTTCGCGCACGCTGAAGGCCGAGGGAAACGGACCGAAATACTGACCTTTTTCGTGCTTTGCCCCGCGATGGAATGCCAGCCGTGGAAATTCGTGACCGGAAAGAAAGATGAAGGGGTAACTTTTATCGTCGCGCAACACAATGTTGTAGCGCGGATGCAGCGATTTGATCAGGTTATTCTCGAGCAGCAGCGCTTCGCTTTCGGTATGCGTGACCGTAACCTCCATACCCTGCACATGACGCATGAGCGCCTGCGTGCGCGGCGCCAGACCGTTTGACCGGAAATAACTCGATACGCGCTGACGCAAGTTGCGCGCCTTGCCGACGTAGAGAATTTCACCGCTAGCACCCAGCATGCGGTAAACGCCCGGGGAGGTGGAAAGGGTCTTTACGAATGCGGCGGAGTCAAACGCCATGATCAGCGGCGCACCGGCGTGCTGCGCCTCCCCCGGCGCGCGCTGACCGACAGCTTGGCCGCCCGGCCAACCACGCTTTCAAACATTCGCGTAGTGAGTCGGCGCGTCTGGGTGTTGTAGCGGCTGCAGTGATAGGAATCGAGAAGGATATAGCCATGCGGCAAATCATACCGCGCGCCGTGTGCGAAGGGGTATTCCGCCTGCCGCAAACCCGTCGCGCGCAGGACGGCAACGTGGGCAATGGATCCGAGCGCCAGTATTACTGCACCCGCGGGCAGTTGCCTGAGTTCGCTTTCAAGGTAAACATTGCAGGTCCGCACCTCCTCCGGTGCCGGTTTATTCTGCGGCGGCAGGCATTTAACCGCATTGGTAATGCGACAGTTGCGCAGCTCCAATCCGTCATCGCGAGCGATGGATTCCGCCTTCGTGGCAAGGCCGAATTTGTAGAGTGTGCGGTATAGCAAGATCCCCGCATAGTCGCCGGTAAAGGGACGCCCCGTACGATTGGCGCCATGCATGCCGGGCGCCAAGCCAACGATTAAAAGACGCGCCAGAGGGTCGCCAAAGGCGGCTACCGGGCGCGCATAGTAGCCAGGATATTCCGACCTGATCGACCGCAGGTGAGTCGCCAAACGCGGACAGGCAACGCAATTCCTGGAAAAACGCCTCATTTGCCACCCCGTCCTTCCAGAGAACCCACTTGGCCCGCAGTGCAGCGGCTGAATTGGTCAGGGTAAGACCGTCGGCCGGCCATTACTAGCGGTGAGTGGTAGCTGGAGAGAAACGGTGCGGACACTAGACTCTCTCTTAGATATCAGTCTCAACACATTGATATTACAAAATTAAGTTTGCGTTCCGCAGTGACCTGTCCACAGCGCCGGGGCGTCGGGTACAGCCCCTGGCGTGGGGCAGCATCTGGCGGGCGACTGGCCGCAATGGCCAGAGCGCGGACCGATAGCTGCTGGGGTTACTTCGGAATATTAGTCCCGTTGAAGATTTCGACGACTTCGCGCTGCAGACGCTGGGTGACGGTCTTGCGGTCATGCGGCGCCAGGTCGTTCTCGGTGATACCGAACAGGTAATTATTGAGATTGAAGTCCTTCAGCATCATCTTGGTATGAAAGATGTTTTCCTGATAGACGTTCACGTCAATGGCGTGGTAGCGGCCGAGGGTAGCCTTGTCCACGAAATTCTGGACTGAGTTTATCTTGTGGTCGATGTAATGTTTTACACCACGCACATCACGCGTAAAACCACGCACGCGATAATCGATAATAACCACATCCGATTCAAAAGTATGGATCAGATAGTTCAGTGCCCGCAGCGGTGAAATGCGCCCGCAGGTTGATACGTCGATATCCGCACGAAAGCTGCTGATGCCGTTGTCCGGATGACTCTCGGGATACGTATGCACCGTAATATGGCTCTTGTCGAGATGCGCGACGACCGCATCAGGCAACGGGCCGGGCGCCTCCGGGTTGAGCGGTTCTTCGGCAATCGGCAGCTCGGAAATGAGCATGGTCACACTTGCCCCTTCCGGATCGTAGTCCTGGTGGGCGATATTGAGAATATTCGCGCCTATAATGCGGGCCACCTCGGTCAGAATGGCGGTCAGGCGTTCGGCATTGTAAGCCTCGTCAATATAGGCAATATATTCTTTCTGTGCCCGTTCGCTTTGGGCATAGCAGATATCATAGATATTGAAACTCAGCGTCTTGGTGAGGTTATTGAAACTTTCCAGTTTGAGCTTCTTGAGCGGTTGAATCAAATCAGCCAACGCTTACTTCCTCCAATCTTGCTGCACGGTGACCACCCATTCGGTAATGCGCTTTGTAGGACAGAAACCGGCACATTGCAATAGAAAATTTACACCACATTACGTACCATACGCAGTGCCTGCTGGTACTCCTCGTCGCCCGCCAGTTCGCCACGACTGACTGCATGCCGCCCGTGCATACGCGCAAGCCGCATATGTGACACGGGCTCGTCATAGGAGCCAAGACCGTCCAGCACCCGGTCTGCACCCTGCGGGTCATTGCACACCAATGCGATATCGCAGCCGGCGGCAAGCGCGGCCCGGGCCCTTTCAACTATGCCGCCGGCAATCGTGGCCCCTTCCATGGAAAGGTCATCACTGAAGATGACCCCCTGAAACTCCAGGCGTCGACGCAGAACCTCCTGCAGCCAGAAACGGGAAAAACCTGCCGGTTGGGCATCCACCGCCATATAGACCACGTGCGCAGGCATGATGCCGGCGAGGCCATAATGAATCATGCGCGCAAACGGCAAGACATCTTCGGCGAATATATCCTCAAAACGGCGCTCATCGCGTGGCAGCGCCACGTGTGAATCCGCCTCGACACCCCCATGACCGGGGAAATGCTTACCTGTGGCAGCCATCCCCGCATGCGTCATGCCGTTCATGTATGCATGCGCGATATGAGCAACCGCCTCCGGGTCCGAATGAAACGCTCGGTCGCCAATCACACGGCTTATGCCTCGGTCGAGATCGAGCACCGGAGCAAAGCTGAAATCGACTCCCACGGCACGCAGCTCGCGCGCCATGAGCCACCCACAGGCCTGTGCCAGGCGCGTTGCGCGCTGTGGGTTTTCGTCGTACAGCGCGCCGAGCCTGGCGGCCGGCGGCAAGTGCGTAAACCCGTCGCGGAAGCGTTGCACGCGCCCGCCTTCATGGTCTACCGCTACCAGCAGCTGCGGTTCGCGCAAGGCATGAACATCACGCACCAGCGCCTCGATCTGCGCAGGCGACTCATAGTTGCGGCTGAAAAGTATTACACCCCCAACCAGCGGGTGGCGCAGTCGTTCGCGCTCAACCGCGTCGAGCGTCGTTCCTGCCAGATCCAGCATCAGCGGGCCGAGGGGCATGTCAGTCCTGTGCAATGATATGCACCCGCGTACCGGCGGGTACACGGTCGAACAGCTCGATGACCTCGCTGTTACGCATCTTGACGCATCCGTGTGAACTTGGAATACCCATTGCATCCTCGTCCGGACAACCATGGATGTAGATTTTGCGGCGCATGGTATCAACTTTGCCGAGCCGGTTTTTACCGGGTTCCAGTCCGCTCAGCCACAGGATGCGCGTCAGTATCCAGTCGCGTTCAGGGAACTGGCGGCGCAGCGCCGGGGTATAGATTTCCCCCGTGGGTCGGCGCGAGACAAGCACCGCGCCAGCAGCCAGGCCCTGGCCGATCTTGGCGCGGACGACATGCCAGCCGCGCGGCGTGCGCTCACTGCCGTATTCCTCGCCCACACCCTTGCGCGCCGTAGCCACGCGGGTGCGCATCAAAACCTGCCCGTCGGCGTCGCGCAATGTCAGCATCTGGGTCGGCACATGAACTTCAATCAGCATGGGCTCGCATTCTATTGTCCCGGCGCCATCTCGAACAGGGCCATGGACTCCACATGGGAAGTATGGGGAAACATGTCGATCACACCCGCGCTGACCAGACGGTAGCGCTTGACGTGCACCAGCACCTCGCTGTCCCGGGCGAGCGTCCCCGGATTGCACGATACGTAAAGAATGCGCCGCGGCCCGGATCCATTCTGGGCCAACCGTTTGATCACCTCCATCGCCCCGGTACGCGGCGGATCGATCAGCCAGCTGTCAAAACGTGCTTCACCCCAGGGTAACGGCGTCGTTTCGTCATACAGATTGGCAGTATGAAACTCGCTGTTATGGATCGCGTTATGGGCGGCGTTGGCGCGTGCCCGTTCCACCAGCGCTGCATCCGCCTCGAAGCCAACAACCCGCCGCGCACGCTGCGCCAGCGGCAGGGTGAAATTGCCGAGACCGCAGAACAAGTCCAGGACCTCCTCGCACGCCTGCGGGTCGAGAACTTGCAAAGCGCGCGTCACCAGTGCCTGGTTCGCGCCGGCGTTCACCTGGATGAAATCCGTCGGCAGAAAGCGCAATTCCAGACCCTGCTGCGCCAGGCGGTAGGCAAGCGCAACCTCCGTTTCCGGCCATAACCGGACAATCGAGTCCGGACCGCCCGGCTGACGGTAAATCTGCAGACTGTGGCGCTCACCAAATCGCTCCAGCAGCTCGATATCGGCGACGCTGAGCGGCTCGAGATGGCGGAACACCAGCGCCGCGTAAAAAGCAGCCGCGCCCGCGTCTCCGACCGCAACTTCGATTTGTGGCATGCGCTCGGGACGGGACATCTGCCCGATCAGCTCACGCAACTGCGGCAGCAGCGCGGAGATGGTCGGATCAAGTACGTCGCAACTGCTCAGCGGAGTGATGAAAGAATGGCGTTTCTCGCGAAATCCGATTAATACCCCGCCCTTCTTTGCCACGACGCGCACACCCAGACGGGCCTTGCGGCGATATCCCCAAACCGGCCCCGGCAGCGGCGCCAGCCAGCTTTCCGGCTCAACCTTGCCAATGTGGGCGAGATTCTCGCGCAGTACCC
>JAKBDW010000058.1:0-3642 GCA_021834245.1 Pseudomonadota bacterium | reverse complement strand
CATGGTGGGTGTCGCTTCTGCCGCTGGGAATTGGATTCCTGTGGTGCTTTGTCGACGAAGACAATCTCTGCTGGCACGACCGCATCACCCGCACCTATCAACGCGAATACTAACCCGTTCCTTTCCCTTGCGGGAGGTCCTCCGGAGTTACTCTTCCTGTGCGCCGCTCAATCTTTTGCGCAACAATCCCGTGTGGGATGTGTCCATACTCGAACAACGCCAGACATCGGTAGGATTGCGGTCTGGAAAAGCGTTCTTCCGGAGACGGAATCGACGACGACAGGAGAAAAACAGTCATGCCCTCTTTTGGTTCCTTACGAAAAATATTGCTTGGACTGCTAATCACTGCGATGCCAGTCTCAGTGTTTGCCGGGGTGTTTGTTTCTGTGGCGATCGCGCCGCCCGCTCTACCGGTTTATACGCAGCCTGTGTGCCCGGGACCCGGGTATTTGTGGACGCCGGGATACTGGGGTTACGGGGCGGCAGGTTATTATTGGGTCCCCGGCGTCTGGGTGCATCCACCTCGAGTCGGCCTGCTGTGGACGCCGGGATACTGGGGATGGGGCGGAGGGCTGTATGCGTGGCACGCTGGATACTGGGGTCCTCATGTCGGCTTCTACGGCGGTGTCAACTATGGTTTTGGTTACGGCGGCATCGGTTTCGGCGGCGGCTACTGGCGTGGCGGAAACTTCTTTTACAACCGCTCTGTGATGAATGTGAATACGACCGTGATTCACAACACCTACAACAGGACCGTGATCAACAACACGGTGGTCAACAATCGTGTCAGCTACAACGGCGGCGAAGGCGGCATTCGCGCGGTCCCGACGCGCGAAGAAATGCAGGCCAGCCGCGAGCAGCATTTTCAGGCGACACCAAGCCAGACGGCGCACATGCAAGCGGCCAGCCAGGACAGGGGTCAGTTCTACGCAGCCAATCATGGTCGGCCAGAGGTGATGGCCAAAGATACAGTCAATGGGCGGAGCTATAACCAGCAGGGAAGGATCGCTCAAGGACTTCGGACCGGACAACTCAATTCCCGACAAGCTGCAAGGGACTTGAATCGTCAGCAGAACATCCACCGCTCCGTCGTGGCGGACCGCCGCGCGAACGGGGGCAGGCTTACATGGCGACAACGGCAAAACATCAACCGGCGGCAGAACAATGCAAGTCGGCAGATCTATCGGCAGAGACATCGATAATCGCGGCTTGCGCCAATGCAAGCGCAATGCAGCGAATCAATCCAACCAGAGGAGACGCGGCTGGCGAGGCCTTCCGCCAGCCGTCTCTCTCTGTCATATCGCAGTTTTCCAACTGGTTTAGAGTTCATTGTCCATACAATGCGTCATCCTGAACGTAGCGAAGGATCTCTGCAATTTCGAGGAAAGCCAATGCCAGGATTCTTCGCGGAGTTTACCCCGAGCGCAGCCGAAGGGCTCAGAATGAAGACCTTACCCTCTATGACAACTGTGAAAATGCCTTAATTCCTTCCGTCCCCTTCGGTGGTGAGAGCAATTTTTGCGTAAAGAAACATCTCGCCCTATAGGAATGCTTTTTTGCGTGGCGCGACCGCAATGGGAAGGAAGCCCGCTAAGTTCGCCCATCTGGCATCGTTACTGATACATTTTCTCTGACAGATATTTGAGGAGAAGGCATGCACATTTTTCCATCTTCGTTGAGTCTCGAGAGGCGCGTTCGCGGCGTCTCGCACAAGCTGGCTGCCGGTTTTGCAGCGTTGGCGATCGCAAGTTTCACTCTTGTTGCTCCCAACAGCTACGCAGCATCTGCGAGAAGTGCCCACTCGCCCTGGGTGGCGACCTGGGGTGCGGCGATGGTAGCAACCGATCCTGGAGGCGCGCCAGATTTCACCGGCCAGACATTGCGAGAAATCGTTCACACCAGTGTTGGCGGCCAGCGTACGCGTGTGTGGCTGTCAAACCGCTTCGGCACAGAGCCATTGCACATTGGCGCGGCACACATCGCACTCAGCGCGAGCGCAAGCTTCGGCGCCAATCCCGATGGAACTTCGAATCAAAGTGGCATTCAAGCTGGTACGGACCATCCATTGACGTTTAACGGGAGCGACACGGTCGTCATTCCTCCGGGAGCGGAAGTGGTCAGCGATCCGGTAGCACTGAACGTTCCAGCGCTGACCGACCTTGCTGTCAGCCTGTATTTTCCCGATCACACCATGGGGAGCACGGCGCACCCGGATTCGAACCAGATTTCTTATCGAGCGAACGGCAATCAAGTGGGCGCGGCGGACCTGGGCGGCAAATCCTGGGAGAGCAAGCCTTGGTATGTAGTGTCCGGAGTCGACGTGGATGCGCCGGGAGATTCGGCCGTGATCGCATTTGGAGATTCCATCACAGATGGCGCGTACGCGACGGAGAATGAAAATCATCGCTGGCCAGACTATCTGGCGACGCGGCTGGCAGCCGATCCGGGAACGAAAATGGCGGGCGTGCTGGGTGTGGTGAATGTGGGCATCGGCGGCAATCGCGTGCTGTTAGATGGCTATGGGCCGAACGCCGTGTCGCGCATCAACCCGGATGTAATCGCGCGCAGCGGAGCACGCTACGTCATCATCCTGGAAAGCATCAACGACATTGGCAGATTCACTTCTGACCATCAACCCTACGGAGATTTGACGCAGCGACTGGAGGCGGGCATCGCGGAAATTGCGGCACAGGCCCACCAACACGGGATTAAGGTGATCGGCGCGACGCTGACGCCGTATGCCGGTTGCGGATATTATTCCGACGCGGGCAATCAGGTCCGCAATGCGGTGAATGAGTGGATTCGTACCAGCCCGATCTTCGATGGCGTTGCCGACTTCGACAAAGCCGTGCGCGATCCGCAGAACCCGCAGCACTTCGCGGCGCAATACGATTCTGGCGACCATCTGCATCCGAAAGATGCCGGATACCAGGCGATGGCAGCCGCAATCGACCTGAGTCTGTTCACAAAGAAGAAATAGGTTCGGCACCCTGGTGTACCGGGCTTATCCGGAGATGCCTTCCGAGCCCAACCGAATCCCCGGTCTTTCGTTGCGAAGCGACAGACCGGGAGCCCCAAAAATCCTCACCTCAACCGCAGAGCGCAGGTTCCTGTCGCCGCAGCGACCGGTCGGAAGGGACACTCTCCGCTTCCGGCGCAGGCCCGGATGTTACCAACGTGCGGTTCTAGCCCGAAAATCACCCCATTGCGAGCAAATTCCGTGCAGTATTAGGAGCAACACTCCGTAACTGACGCAATAGGTATCGCGACTGTTGTGGGACGGGAATCCTCGCCCAAATGGGTGATAACCCACCGCTGCCGCTACTGCTATCGGTGTAGCCCATGATGAGAACGGACAATCCGGGACTGCTTCGGCAGACGGATCTCTACGGAATAGCGTCCACGTCCGGCCCTGCGAATGAGCCGAACGCACGATCCGTTGCGGCTTCAGCAGCGGCGTATTCACACTCCATGACCACCCGCGTATTGTTCGCGGTTTGCGCCATCAGCCTTCTTGCCCAGGGTGTACTGATGGTCGTCGACCCGCAGGCAACATTCGCATCCAACGTGCTAATCGCGTTGGAGTTTCTGCTCGCCGCCGCGGGCTGCTTGAGTTGTGCCTCCAGACAAAATGCCGAGACC
>JAKBDW010000237.1:0-3651 GCA_021834245.1 Pseudomonadota bacterium | reverse complement strand
TGTCGCCCTGGAATACCAGGTTGCCGGCCGTCGAGACCACCCCGCCATTCCATGGAGTGCCAATGTGCGCGGCCCATGCTTGTCGCTGCGTACGGGGATTCCACGCGACCAGATATCCGGTCAGATGCTTCTCAATGGCGTGAATAGCCGCAGGGTTTTCCGGCAGTGGCACGAAATGGTCACCGGTATTCCAGCCGACTCTGCGTCGTACGAAATGGTTGGCGGCCGCATAGGTGAATGCGGCGTCCATCACCGGCAGGTAGACAAGTCCCGTGTCCGGATCGTAAGACATCGGCTGCCAGTTATGTGCCCCCCCAGGGCCCGGAATGGCCAGCCAGCGATGCTTGGGAACATCGTAGAAGGCCTGCGGGTTCTCCTGTGGACGGCCGGTGCGCGGATTGATGCCGAGCGCCCAGTTGATGTCGGTGAATGGTTTTGCGGATATGAATTTTCCCGTCGCGCGATCTATGATCAGGAACAGACCGTCTTTCGGTGCCTGCATTAGCACGCGGCGCATTCGGCCATCGATGCGCAGGTTGGCAAGAATCATCTGCTGTGTCGCGGAATAATCCCAAACGTCGCCTGGGACTTCCTGAAAGTGCCAGACGTATTGTCCGGTTTCCGGCCGCAGCGCGAGGATGGAGGTAATGAATAGGTTGGCGCCACGGCCTTCGCTGCGTACCTCGCCGTTCCACGGCGAGCCGTTGTCCGTCCCAACGTAGAGCAGATCGAGCCGCGGATCGTACGATAGACCGTCCCAGACCGTTCCGCCTCCTCCCACCTTCCAGTATTGCCCGTGCCAGGTCGGTCGGGCGATTCGATTGAGAACGTCATCGGATGGCTCTCCATCACGGACCCCGGGCTTGCCCGGCACCGTAAAGAAGCGCCAGTCCTCCTTGCCGGTGCGCGCGTCATACGCCGTCACGAATCCGCGGTTCGCAAACTCGCCGCCGCCATTGCCAATGATGACCCGCCCTTTGACCACGAGCGGCGCACCCGTGATGGTGTAGTCACTCTGCCAGCTTGCAGTCCTGACCGACCAAATCGGCCGACCCGTCGCGGCGCTGAGCGCAATCAGGCGTCCATCGTATGTGCCCACGAACACGCGGCCTCGCCAAACCGCGACGCCGCGGTTTGCAGGCCCGCAACAGCCGTGCGCATCGGATTCACGCGGTACGTGCGGATCGAATGTCCAGAGCACCTTGCCTGTTGTGGCATTCAGGGCGATCACCCGGCTCCAGGCCGCCGTGACGTACATGACGTTTCCCACGACCAGGGGGGTCGATTCCTGGACACGACGATCGCCGCCGATATCATAATACCAAGCCAGACCGAGGTGCCTCACATTGTTGGCGTTGATTTGCCGTAGTGTACTGAAGCGCTGTTGATCGTAGGTACGACCGTATGTCAGCCATTCGTGATCATAGTGTTGCGCGTGAACGAGACAGTCGCCAACAATCGTGGCTGCGGCCTGGCATCGCGCCGCGATTCGGTGCACAGCCGGTGGCACCGCCGCAGCCGCGACGCCCGTGACGCCCATTGACAGGAGCGTCATGAAGTACAGCGTCCGCCAGCACGTCAAGAATTCCCGTTCCATCATGCCACCGTGCCGCTGGATCAATAGGCGACGCAGACCGATTTGAGTTCCGTGTACAAATCGAGTACAGCTCGACCGTGTTCGCGTCCGATTCCGGACTGTTTGAAGCCGCCGAACGGCATCGCCGGATCGATGAAGTTGTGGCAGTTGACCCAAACGGTGCCCGCCTTGATCTGCGGCACGATTCTTTGCACGGTACTGACGTTGCTCGACCAGACACTCGCTGCGAGCCCGTATGGCGTATCGTTCGCCATCGCAACGACTTCGTCTATGTCGTCGAAGCGCTGAGCGACCAGTACGGGGCCAAAGATTTCCTCGCGCGTGACTTTCATGTCGGGTTTCACATTTGCGAGCACTGTTGGTGTCACGTAGTAGCCGGGCGAATTCGGCGCCTCACCTCCGGTCAATACGGTCGCGCCGTCGCGCACGCCGGATTCGATGTACTGCAGAACCCGCTCCTGCTGTTCCCGGGACACGAGTGGGCCCATCTCAGTGGCGGGGTCGAGGCCGGGACCCAGACGGATGGCACGGGCCGCTGCGCTCACGCCTTCGACCACCTGGTCGAAGGCCTTGCGGTGCACAAACAGTCGCGTACCGGCACAGCAGACCTGCCCGGAATTGAAAAATACCGCGTTCGCGGCGCCGCCGACGACCGCGCTGAGATCCGCGTCGGGGAAGACGATGACAGGCGACTTACCGCCGAGCTCGAGCGAGACGCGCTTCAGTGTATCAGTGGCCGATTTATTGATGAGTTTGCCGACCGCCGTCGAACCGGTGAATGCGATCTTGTCGACGCCCGGGTGGGCAACCATTGCCGCGCCAGTGCTTTCGCCGAAGCCAGTCAGCACATTGACCACACCGGGCGGAAAACCCGCCTCGGCAATCAAGTCAGCGAGGCGCAGTGCGGTGAGCGGGGTCTGTTCGGCCGGCTTGAACACGCACGTACAGCCCGCGGCCAGGGCCGGTCCGAGCTTCCAGGCGGCCATGGCGATCGGAAAGTTCCATGGCACGATCTGTGCGACCACTCCGGCGGGTTCACGGCGGGTATAGGTGTGAAAGTTCACGCCCGGCGGACCTTGAATGGAGGTTTCGAACGTCTCTGCGGTGAGCTTGGTCGCCCATCCGGCCATGTAGCGGAAATAGTCTCGCGTGCCGGCAAGATCGACCACCGTGGCCATGAACTTCGTCTTGCCGTTGTTCAGGCTTTCTAGTTCAGCGAGCTCATCGGTGTGCTTTTCGATCAGGTCAGACAGCCTCCAGATGAGCGCTTGGCGCTCTACGGGCTTCATCTGCCGCCACGGCCCCTTCTCGAGGGCCACACGGGCAGCCGTGACGGCGCGGTCGACGTCCTGACTGCCGGCATCCGCGACCACGGCGATTTGCCTGCCGGTAGCCGGGTCCAGCACCGGGATCCGGTCTGCGCTGATCGGATCCACCCATTCACCCCCGATAAAGAATTGGGGCTGGCGCCTGAGCAAGGTGGCCACGGTCTGCGATGGCGCGGGCTGCGTGGCAATTGGGGCATACGATGCGTTCAAGCGGCATTCTCCATTCGGGGGGTCCGCGCGTCGCGACGGACCGGACGGTTTCGGTCGGCCTATGAAGCAATACCTCAGCGCAGATCGACTCGATCGACAGCGGCCGTTGATTCGACCGTTGAGGCACGGCTGTGCGTGCACCGCTCAATTGCCACGGTCTGCACAGCAATTGCTCTTTCGTCCCGCTAGTCGTTCCCTCCGTGCGGAGCGTTGCCACCGAGGCGCGTGTAGTTTCCGCTGGTTGTCATTCCCGGAGCGTTACACCGTGCAAGACCTGGCAGGTAAAGTCGCCTTCGTCACAGGCGGCGCAAGCGGAATCGGTTTGGGCGTGGCCCAAGTGATGGTGGCGGCGGGCATGAAGGTGGCGATCGCAGATATCCGAGCGGATCACCTGCACAAAGCGCTGGATGGATTCTCGCAGCGGGGCCAAAGCGACTCGGTACTGGCTCTACAGCTTGACGTTACAGATCGGGCGGCGTTCACAGATGCCGCCGCAGCCACTGAACGTGCGTTCGG
>JAKBDW010000136.1:0-3670 GCA_021834245.1 Pseudomonadota bacterium | reverse complement strand
TACGGCGCTTGACCGCGACACGCCAGACGCCGTTTACTTCGAATCGCAACCGCTCGCGGCGGCTGCTTAACCGACGGAGTTCCACTTATCCCGGCCGCGAAAACTGTCTAAAAAAGCGGGGCCACTTCTGTTATCCACCGATATTCTATTCGGCGGAAGTGCTGGCGGTCGATGGCAAGGAGGTCGTCGCCGTTGTAGTGCCGCCCAGTCCACGGAAGCCACATTTTACGGGGCCATCGTTCGTTCGCGTCGGGTCTGAGAGTATCCAGGCGTCCGAGAGGCAATACGAGGATTTAATTCTTAGCCGAACCGATAAGACGAGACAGTTGGTCGAGTTCCGGGACCGGCGTACGATTATTTCAGTGAGAGGAATGAATTACCGTCTGGGTAGCAGCAAACCATTTTCCGGCGGCGGTCATGTGGAGCAGGGTGAATGCCAGGTGGAGCGGTGCGATGGATTTAGCGTTACCTTGCATGATCTCGGGTCCGGTGCATCGTTTACGGAGGAATTGTCCCGCGTATCCATTACCGTTGACGATCAGAGGGGCAGACCAATGCTAATGGTGGTAGCGCCCGGACGATGATGGCCATGATGTGACGCATTAGTGACGGATTGAGTGGTAGTGGCGATGGTGTGGTATTAGAAATAGCCCCGCTATTGGTGAGAAGAGCATTCGGGCGGCCCGGTGACAAGCCGCCCGAATCACCATTATGTGACAATGTGTACGTGGTTACGAGCGTCGGCGGCGTAGTCCGGAGATCGGTTGTCGGCGGGTAATGCACATTGCGCTCAATCTCAGGCCCGAGTGGGCCGCGCACGGCGCGAAGTTCGGTTAGGGAAACATAGCCGAGTTCGGGCTCGCACGTTCCGCGATCGCGGAGACCGATGGCGAGGCCGCCGTCGGGATCGAGTTCGGTTAGGAGCTAGGTGCGTTTGGCGCTGGGCGTGAAGAGTTTGATGACAGGTGGAGAAAGTCGAGTGCGCGGGCGTCCTGAGCAATTCCTAAGGGCCCGACGACTACGACCGTCCACTCTGAAATCCGCGATGGATCGTGCATGATAAAGGACGTTATCTTTCGTGACTGCAAAGCGCCCGCGACGCCTCGACTACGAACCAGACGATGCCTTTTTCCATTCCTCGCGGATAATTGCCTGTGCCGCCAACTTTATGTCTGCGCTCAACTGCTTGTTCAAGGGCGGCACCGGAGCTTCGGATATTGGGTCTATCAATTTCCGATGACGATTCTCGGTGGGGTTCAGTCGTAGCTCGATGCGGAACATCAAAAACCTGATTCTCTCCATGCGCTCTTCGGCCAGTTCGGACATAACAAGGTTCTTGTTGTGATCGAATCCGATTTGCTTTGAAAGTTCGATGCGTTGGTTTAGTAGTTCAGCCACGTCTTCACGGAGCGCCTCGATCCATGCCTGTCGATGAGTGGACCGGACGCTGGCAACAGCGGCGCGGCGTGCAGCGCCGGCCGCTATAACGGCCGCGAATGCCGACAGAATTGCCGCAAACGCGGTGACCTGAATGCTCGTCACCTGACCAAACAATTGATGAATCATTTCCATACAGAGTGTCGCTCCATGTCGGACAGACGTCGAGGCAACAGGGCATTCAAGGACCCTTGAACTATCAAATCTGCTTCAAAAAAGGTTCCAAAAATCGCATCGATACGGCAGGATGAGCGCACCCCCAAAAAGCGGGTGGCAAGCGCAAATGAATAAGCTTCGCACTGGTTCCGCCGCTACACCACGACGATTTAAGGGCCCGGGACGTGTCAAACGTCTAACCGACGCTCTGGCCGAGCAATTTATGCTCGGTGGAAACACAGAGATCGCATCTAGCCTCGCACGGCGCGTAACCGTGAAACAGTTGTCCTGGCGGTCCACACTGATTACCCAGGGCGATGAGGATTCGGATTTAGCATTCATTCTGTCCGGCTCCGTAGAGATAGTCGTCAACGGACACACTGTTGCCACTAGGCGCGCTGGCTCTCACGTTGGCGAAATGGCTCTACTCGACCCGCTCTCGAGAAGAAGTGCCACGGTACGTGCCGCCGAAGACACCGTGGTCGCAACAATTCCGGAACGCGAATTTGGGAAGATCGGGAGCAAGTACCCTCAATTATGGCGCCGTCTTGCTCTAAGCCTCGCGGAGAGATTGCGCGAGCGTGCCAAGTTCCACAGACCTCCAAACCAACAACCGGCGGTATTTATTGGATCGTCCTCCGAGGGGCTTTCTATCGCCGAATGTCTCCACCGAAGTTTGCGGCGGGGTTCGATCGTTCCGCGCCTTTGGTCCGACGGCGTGTTCGAATGCAGTCAGACCGCTATCGAAGATCTAACAAAAACCGCCGCGGAAAGCGACTTCGCGATCCTTGTTCTAACGAAGGATGACCTGACTACAAGCCGCGCCGCCAAAAAGCACTCGCCTCGCGACAATGTTGTATTCGAGCTCGGCCTATTCATGGGATCGCTGACCAGAAGCCGCACATATATTTTGGCTCCAACTGGCTTGGATATCAAAATCCCCACAGATTTGCTCGGGCTCAACCTCCTTCTTTACGCGGATACCGAGGCGCCCATAAGCAAACGCATAAGAACGCCCCTAAAGGCAATCCGACGACAAATAAGCAATTACGGCCCAAGACATCAGCTAGGTGCAGCATGAACTCGCACGAAATCCTTGGTGACGTGAAGGCAATACTGCGTGGTCAATGGACGCGCTCAGATGCTCGCGCTGTCCCTGATACCGAAAGACTGGCGCTGGCTGGAAACCAAGCCATGGAGATAGAAGCCACCGTGCTGTACTCCGACTTGGCAGACTCCACCGCTCTCGTGGACCGATACAAAGACGAGTTCGCGGCGGAGATGTACAGGGCATTCCTGCTGGCGGCGTGCCGAGTAATACGCGGGAACGACGGCGAGATAACAGCGTTTGACGGCGACCGGGTAATGGCCGTATTCGTCGGCGACCACAAGAATTCTGACGCCGCTAAGTGCGCGCTCCAAATAAATTTCATAGTCAAAGAAGTCAACAAGGCAATTCAAGCCCAATACCCAAATAATACCTACACACTAGCCCAATGCACCGGAATCGACACCAGCAAATTGCTAGTGACGAAAACCGGAATACGAAAATACAACGACCTCGTGTGGGTCGGTCGAGCGGCGAACTACGCCGCAAAGCTCTCAGCCGCTAACGTCCCTGGAAACTCAACGGTCATAACGGAAAGCGTCTACAAGAGGCTAAATGAACGCTCCAAATTCGGTGGATCCCCACGCAGGGAAATGTGGGACAAAAAGATCTGGTCCCAAACTGGCCAAACCATCTATGGATCCAACTGGCATTGGTCTTTCTAAGCCCGGCTGGCGAAGTGACATTGCATGGACGACCAACGCAGGCCAGATGTACGGATTACGCAGACAGCTTGCGCCTGTGGGGTGCGAATTTCCAATCAAGCGGCGACCGGCGTCTGGAAGAGACCGCGACAGTGCCGTGTCCAGTGATATTCGGCGAAGTCCGCACGCGGTGGCGACAGGCGACCGGCACGCTCTATGGGCGTCGCGCCGTTGAGCGAGCGATGAACGCGAGCGCCGTTGTAATAGGCACAGAATTGACCGAGCTTCCGGTGCAGATCGATCGAAATCCAGAGGAACGTCTGAT
>JAKBDW010000176.1:0-14873 GCA_021834245.1 Pseudomonadota bacterium | reverse complement strand
CGATTTCACCTCTATTGACGATATTGTCGAGGGAGTGATCCGGGTTATTGACCGTCCGGCGAAACCAAATCCGGCATGGTCTGGAGAACACCCAGATTCGGCAACAAGCTATGCGCCCTATCGCGTTTTCAATATCGGCAATAGCAAGCCGGTCGAGCTGATGAAGTATATCCAGATACTGGAAAAGGAACTCGGCAAGAAGGCGATTATGGAGATGCTTCCGATGCAGGATGGCGACGTGCCGTCGACCGTAGCCGATACAAGCGAACTAGAGGCAGCGGTCGGATTTCGACCGGATACCTCGGTCGAAGTCGGAATTGCACGATTCGTAAAGTGGTACCGGGAGTATTTTGCGGCATAGCAATAGCGCGGCTCTAAAGCTGCTGGCGAACGACCGCGCGCCAGTCTGTCGATCTGATACCCCGGGTCACAGCCCGAATCCCAGGGGATTTCCGATCAGCTTATTTTGTATTTTTCAGTTCCCGTCTTTTCTGCGCAACCGCCGTCTTCGGATTGGCTAACGACGAATCTCTGCCTGCAAGCCGTTCGAGCGACTTTTCGATTCTGGACATCTTGTCTACAAGATCACCCAAAAGCGGCCGAAAATCGCCTATTCTGCTGAGCCCATCTACCAGACTTGCGAGCTGCTTGGTGTTTTCCTCGAAAAGATGCCGCAATTCGCGGTTCTTGCCAGCCACCTTTTGCATACGCGCCCGCGCCTTCAGTCGTTCCCCATAAGGCTTCCACTGCAGCTCCTCGATTGCAGTTCTAACACTCGCGGTTGACACCACACTCGACTGTTCGGAAAACGCGCATGTGAGGGCCATGTCACAAAGTACGTTGGTCAGACGCGGAATGCCCCCGGTGTATTCATAAAGTAGCGGAATTACGTCCGGGTCAAAAATCTTGCGGTCCCCGGCCCCTGCAACGCGCAGCCGGTGGGAAATATAGTCGCGGGTATCGCTTTCCGACAATGCAGATATGTGACAACGTAAACGCACGCGTTGCAGCAGCTGCTCCATCTCAGGAGAATCGAGTATGTCATTCAACTCAGGCTGCCCGACAAGAATCACGTGAAGAATCTTCTCCTTCTGCGTTTCCAAACCGGAAAGCATGCGAATCTCTTCAAGTACTTTGGGGCCGAGATTCTGGGCCTCATCCACAATGAGAACTAGCTGCTTCGATTGCAGAAAACTGTCGATTAAGAAGGTGCTGAGCATGTCCATCAACTCGACCTTCTTCGCATTGAATGGGTTCAGGCCGAACTCTACCAGCACCGCCTGCAAGAACTGCAATTCGTCCAGTTGCGTCTGATAAATCTTGGCGACCGCAACAGTCTCATCAAACTCTGAGAGAAGCTTCTGTAGCAGGGTTGTCTTTCCGGCACCAATCTCTCCGGTAACCACGACAAAACCGTCGCGGTTCCAGATCGTGTAGTCCATGTAGGCTTTCGCGCGTGAATGCGATTCGCTCATGTAGAGGAACTCGGAATCCGGCGTTAGCTGGAACGGGTGCTCGTTCAGTTGAAAGAATTCAAGATACATGATTCCTCACCGGCTGAATAACAAATCCCTCTCCACTGCATCGCGCTGAATCAGTGGCGGCGCAACGCTCGCAGAATTAATCAATGAAAAATTGCTATAGTAGCTGATACTCAGCATGAACCTTGCTTCGTTATATGAGAACGCCGCGTCCGTGCTTTGACGTTGCGTCAGCTGACCCAGCAATCCGAGAAAGATATTGGGGCGCGCCTGGTAAGTCAATTGCGCCGCCTCAATGCCATCCCAGTTCACAGTCGAAGTAGCATAAAGATAGCTGCGACTGTAACTTCCGGTGACCGACCCCCTCAAAGTGGCCGATAAAGGAAACGCCAGCGTCGCATCGCCGCCTGTAATCTTCTCGTCAAGCGGTGCCGTGTAGTAATTCATACGGTAGGAGTAGAAATGCAAGCTGTCCAGGCCATAGGACCGAAGATGTGAAAAGATAACATCCAGCTGGTCCTGCCGGTACACGTCGGTTGTCGCAATCGTGCCTGTGTTGACCAGCCCCACGCCTCCTGCTGACAACACCTGCTCGGTTGTATCCGTGAGGGTTGACTGCGCCGACAGACTAAATGTATTGGCTTCCGTCAGCTGGCGCGATGCCAGCAGTCGTCCGTACACTCCACTTAGGCGCTGCGCTCCGGTCTGATTGAGCCAGGTATTGCCCAGATCCGTGACTAACGCGGCGTAGGGCCGGCGCGTAATCGCGCGAAAAAACAAGTCCTGCCGGTCATAACCGGCATTACCGGCAACCTGGGTATAGGTTGAATGCTGTGCGTGGTAATTTAGTGACAGTACCGTGATCGGTGAAAACTTGAACAGCCATCCGGCAAAAGCCGCGCCTTGATTGGAACCGTTGGCCCCCGTATCGGAATAAAAGTTGCTGTAACGGGCGCCAAGTTCAAGCGTGTTCAGCGGATCCATCTGCACTGCCCAGTTCGGACCAGTCGTGAATACATTCACGTTTTCCAAATTGTTTGGCGTATTGCTGACAAACGGGTTGATGGGCACCTGACCGTAGTAGTCTTCCCCAGTCCAGCTAAACGCCGGTGTGACCAGCCAGGTTGCCGCCGAATTGAGAAGAAAATAGGTCTGACGGTCGTACGTATGTCTCGCGTATTCGTCAAACCGCAGCTGCGAGTAGAGCCTTGCTGCTACCGTCGGAGTATCGTTATCCTGCCAGGCAACTTGCGCCTGCGTGCTGCTAAGCCAATCGGGTGTCGGATTCGTGTTTGCCAGCGTTATATTATCGCTGTGCGTGGCGCTGTAACTCAGACCATAACCGACGTTCGCTGCCATCGACACCTCTGGCAACACAACTGACAACAGACCCAGAACTAGAAGCTGCCTGGTACCGTTGTTTCTTTTCTCCGCCGCATCGTTAACCTCGTCACGCATCAGGCCTACGCCCGAAAAGACACGCAACGCCTTGTTTCAATCCCTTCCATGACAACATCTCTCGCGATATACCGAGTATCCGCGGGCGATTGTTAAACACAACGCCGGCAAGTTTTTGCGCCCCGATTGCTCTGGCTGCGGCGATGATTTGTGCCTGCGTCACTTTTCCATAGGGAACGACAAGGAGAACGTAGTCAGCAAGTTCGGTCAGAATCCGCGTGTCCGCAGACTCTGTGATGGCCGGAGCATCGAGAATCACGTAGCGCTCCGCGTAGCGCTGCTTCAGGCTGTCAAGCAGCTGCTTCATCTTCAGCGAGGTGAAATATTCGGTTGGGATTTCGCGCCGCGCACCAGACGGAATTAGCCGCAACCGGGGAATACCAACAGGGTAGATGATCTTATCCACCGACATGTCTTCTGACTCGAGATAATCTGTTAACCCCCGGCTCATTTCCTGAGCACCTTCCCGGAACGGCGACGAATTTCGCAGATTGCAGTCGACCAGAAGCGCCGTCTTGCTTTCATCAAATGCGAACGAAGCCGCTAAATTGCGCGCGACGAAAGTTCCTCCGTTTCCTTCCGACACGGCAGTTACCAATAGCACCAGATTTCCCGAACCACCCTTCTGTATAATCTTGGTACGCAATTCACGGAACGCATCCACGATCCGGCTATCACGCATATCCGGAAAGATAATCTTGTTTTCCGCGAGCTCCTGCCCTCCGATCAGCTCTGGGTCGGCCATACGCGCAATCTCGTCGCGCACATGTGCACGACTTTCGAGACCAGCGATCTGACTAGACTGAGTGCGAGCAAGCTGCCGCCCGGGCGCCAAAGATTGGCCCGCTCCCCGCGTAGGCCTGACAATTTGCGCCTTCTTTAGGGCGTCTTCGATTTTGCTCACGATCAGATCACCCCTGAAAGCTTGAGCGCTGACACGCCGATGATAATGATCAGGTCAGCGAGGGTGGCCACAGTTAGTAGACGAACGCTGCGCACAATGCCTTTGGCCTCAGACGGCGAAAACAAGTGTGGAACCACGGTCAACATCGGAATTCTGAGCTTTTCGTAAATTACCGCGTCGTCGCAAATACGCGGGTCAAGCTTGATCTTTGCGAACAGAAGACCAACCGGCAGCACCAGGCCAACAAACAGGCCAACAATAATAAAATCGGCAAAGCGCAATCCTTCCGGCTCAAGCGGAAGCATGGCATGGTCTTGGATCTGGAAAGTCAGACCTTCCTTTTGCTTATCAAGATTCATGGTGACCCGGGCATTCTCTCTTCGCCGCAGCAGGTCTTGATATATGTCCCGATTCACGGTGTAGTCGCGAGTTAACTCAGCCAGCGTCGCCTCGCCGCCATGGACTTCGCGACCAAGCTTTAGCTCTTTCGCCAGAAGCTGCTGGTAGTCAGCCAAGCGGGTTCTGAGCGTGGCAATCAGCGTCTGCGTCTGAGAAAGCTCCTGGCGCAGTTTTTGATACAACGGATTGTCCACCAGGCTCGTGCTCAGTTCTGGCCGCCGACCGCTGGCCTTGGCAGTCTGGGCTTGTTCCCTACCCTTCTGGATTTCAGCATCAAGATCCGCAATCTGGTGCTTGATGTGTACGATATCAGGATACGTATCCTGATAATTCAGACGCAGCGTGGCGAGTCGGGACTGAAGTTTGGCAATGCTCGCACGGTATTGCCCTTCACGGTAGAACTCTGCCGTCGCCGTTGCCTCTCCATACAGTTGCTTCTTGAGGGAATTTTCCTGTATTTCGGCTTCTTTCAGCGATTCGCTCGTGGCGTCAATCTTGTCCTGAATGGTGTTAAGGTTTCTGCCAATCTCTCCTTCACTTCCCGGTCGCGCTGTTAGATTGGCGGATTGGAACTTTTTCAGCGCGTCCTCAGCGGTTGTGAGTTTCGCGCGATATTGCTGCACCTGCTGGTCGATGAAATTGAACGCATCTTCGCTTTCCTTGGCCTTGGCCTGAAGTGTCGCGGAAATAAACAGATCGGCAAGCTCTTTAGCAGTCAAAAATGCGCGTTTTGCATTGCTGTCGCTGTACTGGATCTTGATAAGATTCCTGTTATCGCCGACATGGGTGACCTGCGTTGCGGGTATGAGAATGTTTTGGATAACATCTGCCTCCTCTTTCGGCGTCGAGTTAGCATTAATCCAGCCAGCATCATGCGCGATTTGGTTCATTATCCGGTGACCGTATATCACCTCGCGCGCGATGCTTGCCCGGTCATTGGCCACAGTGTCAACCGCCGTGCCCTGCATCAGCGGCTGAATGATATTCTTATCTTCGACAAGGATTGTCGTGGACGAGGTGTAGCGCGACGGCCACATCAGCCCTACGATAATGGAAGTGAGCGTTGCCAGAATGAAAAGCGAAATGACGACCTTGCGGCGCACGAAAGCTTCGCGCGCCATCATTCCGACTAGTTTTTCAAATGGTAAATCCATTGGTGATTCTCGTTCGGGCGTCTAGAACATTCTTTCCGGGACGGTTACAACATCGCCGGGATCGAGCTGGATGTTCGTGCCCAGCCGACCTTCATTCAGAATTGCACCGAGCTTGATGGGAATTACGATGACAGTCTTTCCGGTTTTTCGGTAAATCTTGGTGCCATTGACCGCAGCAAAATCATTTGGTCCGCCAGCTTCAAGCACCGCATCCAGAACTGTCATTCCTTCTCGCCAAGGGATCGAAATCTGCTTGCGCACCGCCCCAGTAACGCGGACGCGAGAGAGAAATTCGTGGCTTCTCAGCTGAGTTACCACTACGGTAACATTCGGATCACGAACGTAATATGACAGCTTTTGCTTTACGTCACTAGCCACTTGCTCGGCGGTAAGGCCACCCGCCTGAACGTCGCCAATCAGGGGAACAGAAATCTTGCCGTCGGGTCTGACCGGTACCGTTACTGAGAGATCCGGATTGCGCCACACCGAGACTTCAATACGATCATCAACGCCGATCTTATAATCGCCGCTCTGTGTGAATTCGTTGTTGACGCCGGCAAATGCTTGCGGCTTGACCACCTTGGGTCCAGTGGAGCACGCGGCAATCAACGAAAGCAAAATTAGTACGCTGAAAAAGCGAAAAATTCTCACCACACCCCCTACCTTTTCTTTGGTCCTTGTTGATTTGCAGCCCTGCGGTGGTTGGCCGGCCCGGCCATGGGTCTTGTTGCCGATTCACTGACCATGCGACAACTGCAGCCGCCATCAAGTTTCCGGCACGCCCTGCCTAGAATCGCTATAACCCCACTGGCGCCAAGTTTACCCTGTCTAAGCGACAGGCGATAGCCTAGTCCAGATAGACGGCAGGAAGCGGCTTGGGCTGGGGATCCGATCAACCCTGAATGGCCTGCTACGGGGTCCAGGCTGATGATTTTTTTGCTCGGCCGATCTTTGGGTAAATCACCCAAGATGTCGCAGCCAAATTCATCCGAAACCTGAAATATATTAGCTAGCTGCGTCATCAGGCGAATCATTTGAAGCCGCCTTCCATGTCGGTTACCATCCCGCGCAGGAGCTTTCCATAGTTTGATGCGTCGAGTTACGTACGGGATCCGTCAAGATAGGCCTGCGGAGGTCCCGCGTATTTGTATCGAATACAGCTGCAAACCGAATGAAAAATGAATATATAGGCTGTTATCAGACCCTTGGTATTCAGCCTGGGTGCACCTGGCCCCAATTGCGCACTGAATATCGGAAGCTGGTACGGCAGTGGCATCCGGATAGATACCAGCAAGAACCTAAAAAGAAGGCTCTGGCCGAAGAAAAATTAAAGGAAATCAACAAGGCCTTTGAAAATCTATCGCGCTACCGGGATGCATTCGGGTATCTGCCGAGTGACTTGCCGGCTTCGCCCGCAACGTCGCCGCCCCAATCATGGGGCGAGCCTGGCATGCATCCAGCACAGGATCATTTACCCCCCGATCAGCATGATGGGTTTGACCTGGACTGGGAGCATCCGCGCCCAACTGCCAAGCCCAAGCGCTACCGCCTATTCAGATTAGTTTTGATTAGTTTGGTTTTCTGGTTGGCATATGTCGTTTGGCGGCCACCCTCGCCCGCTACAAAATCCCAGCAAGACATCCCAGCCCAGCTGCCTGCGCCGGTCATAACGAGGTCTGAGTCTGACGCTCAACAGGCGCCCAAGACACTGCCCGGTGACGGCAGGACTTTTACAATCGGTTCCAGTCGCGAACAAGTCCTCGAAATACAGGGAAGCCCGACCAGAATCTCGCACGATGCCTGGTACTACGGCAAATCCAAAGTCTATTTCGCCAACGGGGCCGTGATACGCTGGAAAAATGATCCCGACAACCCGTTGCAGGTAGACCTCACCGCTTCAATTCCCAGTTCCCAGTTAACGTCCATCTCAGTGGGTTCAACGAAAGCGCAAGTCCGGGCAATCCAAGGCAGGCCTCTTCGGGAATCCGATCGTGAATGGGATTATGGTTCTTCAAAGGTCTATTTCAACCGCGATCGCGTCACTGGCTGGTATAGCTCGCCTTTCGATCCGCTGAAGACTGCACAATGACCGGCATGCGCCAGCCCGCTTTTTGAACTGGGGCCAAAATGCACGCCCGAACACCCGAGAGTGCGTGCGCGGGCACGCCAACAGCAGAACACTAGAAATTACTTTCCGCTTAACCACCCTCGCACCGGCTCCTCAATAAGCTTTGATGAATAATGCGCTACCCCCCAAGATACCAGACTGCATATCACTACTCCGCTTATTCCGTAATTCCTATTATTGGTAATGGTGGTAAACAGAGAGTAAATGGGAAAGTGCACACAATAGAGTGGATATGAAATCCAGCCCAGGTAACCGGCCACATAATTAATTTGGCTATTGTCAGTTTGTGACGTCGAGCCAAAAGCAACGATAACGGGCACGACCACCAAGGCGCTTAATAGCCATGTCTTTAACCACATGTTGTTATCAGTTGGAATTAGAAAAATCCCAAGCGTTGTCGCCAGCAATAGAACCGGATTGATGTTTGGCACCCTGTTCTTAATTTTGTCGCTAAATTCATACAGCAGAACACCCGAAAAGAAACCAAACCAGGTTCGCGGAATGCCTCCAATGAAATTACTTGCGCCCCAGCCCCCTTCTCCAATATGCGTTAATGCAGAGTACGCCACAAGCGCCAGCCCAGAAACGACAGCCAACAAAAGAGGATCGCCCAACGGCTCTGGAAAAAATATTACAAGAGCAAAAAATATGTTCACCATCAATTCAAAAAACAATGACCATGCCGGATCATTGAGCGGGAAGATGGCTGATGCAATTTTCGCATTTCCAATCTTGATATAAAACGAGTGGATATAGGGTATGTAGAATAAATTGCTGATGGCCGATTCCAATGCGTTATTTAGACTCAGATTTGTTTGCGCGCTGAGAACCTTGGCAATCAACGCAATCAAACCAATAGCTAGTCCAATGGTATACATCGGATAAAGTCTTACCAGGCGCTTCTTAAGAAATCCAAAGGTACTTAAACTGCCCTTTAGCTTTGTCGAATAAGAATACGCCAGTACAAATCCGCTTAAACAAAAGAAAATGTCAACGGCTAGCGACGCGTTTTGCAGTATCGGGTGCGTTGTGTCTTGTGTGTAGTGGAAAAGCATTACAGAGATTGCGGCAACACCTCGTATACCGTCTAAGGTGGTAAATCTTTGGGAGTTATTCACATTGCACCCGCATTTCGCAAAAAACACCAAATATCACCGATTGTCTCGCCTGTCGCGAACAACAAAAGCGCATGCCACCGTAGGTTACCTTCTACGAAGGTTCACAATTCCACGCTTGACCTGCTCAGCTCCATCTTTGAAAAACGATGCCACTTCTCCCCGTTTTTTAAGCGCCGGAGACTCAATGAAATGCCAGGAAAGAACGGCAACCATCAACGTGAGAAAATATGACAGAACTATATGCAGTGCAGTATCGCGAATGCCGACATTGATCAAAATCTGCTGAATCGGAAACGCAAAAATATACAGACCGTACGAATAATCCCCCATCTGATTAAATTGTCGGATAAATCCCTTAGGAAGATACGCAAGCGTAAGGACAAGATAGGGAAGTACGATGGTCTGAATATCAGAACCGACAACTCGCGAAAACCAGTATCCGGCGGCGTTGAACACCAGCAGCAGCGCAGCGATCTTGTAGGACAGCGGGATTTGATTCCTGTAAAGGTAAAAGATCATTCCACCCGCGAAATACGCGCCCAAGCGATACAACTCGCTGTCGCTGACGGAAAACCAATGAACCGAAACAAGGATCGCGTACAAAAAAACCACAACCTTTGGGAATCGGAACATCCCGATCAGGCCCAAAAGCAATACCGCCAGATACATTTTGAGCTCGATGGGCAGTGTCCACAGAGACACGTTCACGGAGTGATCGAGAAATATTGCCGGATTCGTAAAGACTCCGGGCAAATAGTGGTAAACGCCGCGAAGCAGTAATGTAGAGTTTTCCGCAGCAAACACGAAGAAATCGCGTCCGGAAAAATAGTCTTGCAAGCTGAGATTTGTGAACAGTGGCCCGACCACGAACAGACACAAGAACACGCATACCCACAATGCAGGAAAAATCCTGGTTATCCTGGACGCAATAAATATCGACGGGCTTTCGCTGTTCAACCAACTGGCTGTAATAAGAAATCCACTCAACACAAAGAATGAATTGACGGCAAAGTAACTGAAGGATTGCCCAATCAGATGCATCAGTGGTTCATTTAACCCATGTCCGGTCAGACCGTAGCTGTGCGTAAAGATAACCATAGCGGCTGCAACATGACGCACAAAGTTGTAGTTATTATCTCTGCCCTTAATAAATGAACCGATTTTCACAGTGCAACCCAATCACCTTTATGGCGGTACGAGCCCATACGGAATACCCGAGGCCGGCCGCACTTCACACCGCTGCCCCTCTCTGCAAGATCAAAATGCATAATCTTTCCGCTGCGGCGCCGCATCTCCTGTCAACGGAAATGCCCCATGCTGTACCAGCGTGATTACCCGCGAAGTCACCATCATAAGCTCTTGGCGAGACAACTCAATCGCGGCATTTCGCGCGCAAATCAATGCACCTGATCCACAAAATTTGTCATCGTTCGGCGCGCATTTCGCCTTCCGCGACAGCCCTACCGAGATATTACAAAATCGGCGCCAATTCATCAGATTGAATAAGGTTAACTTCAGTTTGGATGACCAGTTCGCGGGATACACATCGGATCAATTATCAGTGCCCATTTCCTTTGGGCCTAAGACTTCTTTGCAGCCGCGCGGCCGTACTACTCACCGCGCTGGCGATGCGCGCCCGAACGGGATGGGGTTCCAGAACCCACTCCTCCGCAACCGTTTCCAATTGCTTGCTGAAGTAGCGCTTGAAATCAGAGATACCACCCAGCGGATCATCGCTGGCATGACTACCAGCGCTGATTCCTCCAAAATCGAACCAGGATGCGCCACTGTTTTTTGCCCAGCAGATCAGATCCCAGGCTACGGCATAACCCAGCGGCGCCTTGATGTCCGTCTCCCGGGTAGATGCCGCGATATTGTAATCGACATCATCCCCATTATTTCTCCCCCAGGCAAAGGCCAAGAGGGAATTAGGATCACGGACGGGTTCTCGAAACAAGCCGGCAATTCGCGACAGGTCCGGGCGATCCATCGACAGCTTGATGATCGCGGGCCAGTCATGTTGCTCCTGATGCCCCCCGGTACGCGCCATAGTCTCTCGCAATAGATCAGACATTCGCTGAGCATATACAGCATCCGCCACAGGCAGAAGCACTAGGTTGTTCTTTTCGACTGAACGAATGTGGCGACGCGCAGTGGAATGCAGCGAGGAAAAGATCTCGGAAATCTCTGGACTTAAATCCACGACAATTGTTCTGGCATACATCCTCGGCTTTTCGCGCCGCCTGAACCCGAGCCCATCTGCGCCACGCGCAATGCGATCCCTCAGCTCCGGATTCCTGCTCAACATTTCCAGGTGGATGCGAAGGATGCGCCGACGATGCCTTCCATATTCCGCCAGCGCGTGCAGCTCGGCTTCCAAGCTTCCATTGTCAGTCGGTCGGATTCTTTCCGCCAAAAGAGTGACATGCCCAGGCAGAGCTCGGCTCGGGCTGGATGCTAATGCCAAACCATTTGCTGCAGTTCCGTTGCGAGTGAAGACGGCAAAGAAGAGAAATTTTCCCCCACGCTGCCGGGATAACCATGCGCAGCGCTGAGGAAACGGCAATGTAATTCCGCTCTTCGAAAGCGAAGCCTCAAATTTCTCGCATCGGTTGGGATCATCAAACAGGTCTACGATGTAGTCGCCATGCTCAAACTGAAAGGTCACTGGTTAGTTACTCTCTCTGGAGCTTTCGGACTGGCCACCGCGGTGTGCGTTGAACCAGTTGCTTGTTCTGTACCGCACGCTATGCACGCGGACCTCTCTTGTCCCAGCCGCTCACCATTTTTCCCCGAAGAACCTGCTTCGCGAGTTTGCGACAACCCCTCCCCATTGTCGCCAGCCGTGTCCAATCAAGCTGCTCCCCGATATCAATCAGATCGCCCAGGATCGATCTGTCGCATACATTCCTCGAAGAACCGGCTTCTAGTCACCTAAAGCCGTTGACGGTCTTTGGGTCCCTTTTGTTTGACCGCTAAAGCCTTGTTGTAGACCTCAATCGTCCTTTGCGCTATCACATCCCAAAGAAGCAGCGATTCGGCCCGCTGTCGCCCCATGGCGGCAATTTCCCGCCTGCGCGAATCATCCTTCAAAAGCCCGACAATCGCTTCAGCAAGCCCCTGCGGATCATTCTCCTCAACCCAGGTTCCAGCTTCACCTAAGTGATCGGGAAGTCCCGCCCGCCGGGTTCCAATTACCGGAACTCCGTTTGCCATTGCAGTCACTGCCGGAAGGCCGGCAAAACTACCCGTGTACGGCAGGACACACAAAAGGGATTTCTGATATTCAGCAATGGCCGCGTCGTAGCTGATCTGATTGAGCCATTGAATACCGTTTTCGACCCCGACCTCACGCGCGCAACGCAACCCAAACTCCGGCGTTGTTTCGCCGTAATGGCCGTGGATCTTCAGTAACGGCGCGTCCTGCCCCATGCGCTCCTTGACGAGCACCAAGGCCTTAAAAAGGGTTTCCAGTCCCTTTCCGCTGTGGATCCTGTGACCGCCATAAAAAATGATACCCTGTCTCGCCATATCGGAAACCGGCCTGATCTCGACTCCGTATCCCACGATATCCACTCGTTCGCTGTCGACTCCAAAGCCCACGAGCTCATCCTTCATTTCGTGCGTATGGACGATGATTCTGTCAGCCTGATTATACTTCATGATGAACTTCGGAAAATCCATCTGATAAGGATCCAGCTCGTGCACCGTAACCACCCGCGCCGCCGTCGAGGGCAGATCAAGCCAGTTATATAGCGCAACTGAGCCATAGGCATTCAAGGTCTGCTGGAAATGAATAACATCCGCTGCAGCGGATCGCTGCTGATAACGTTTTGCCCGCTGCCAATAAATTAGATTCCGCGCGACATTGCGTACATGGTATTTGATTGGATTTTCCGACTTAAAATAATTTATGTGCGGAAACTCGAAATAATCGCAGCGCTTATCCTGAAACTGGCGCCGCACTTCCACCGGATCGCCACATCCGCAATTCGAAGTGACAATTCCTACTTCCGCTTTTAGGCGGCGCTCAAGCGCCTGTCGCAGTCCGTCAGAATAGGCGCCATACGAAGTCGCAAACCAGCAGGAAATTATTTTTACGTTCATCAAGATATTTCCTCGTTCTAATTGATCCCTCTGCCTGCCCGCGTCACAACTGGCAATTCGCTAAACTGCGTAAAATCACAGATTAACCCGCGCGAATTGGTGATTATGACATGTGTCGACCTTGTGCTGCCAGAACAGCGCACCAAACTGCCAGGTGACAAGTCGGCATGGCGCTTTGTTCAATATTCAGCTGAACCCGCAGCTCTACCGACTGGCCAGCAGATTGCCACGCTGCGCGCTCTTTCAGCGCAGCGCCAATGCGATCACAGTTTATTCTATTGATCGATAAGCGTGGCGAGGACTAGTCAGGCTTGCAATTCTTATTCAATTGGCCCCTCGCTCGCGCAATACTGACGAATTGTCCGCTATCCCTTTGTGTTAGGGATGTCTGCAACGGCCGGCGCCTTCAAGTGCATTGTGCATCTGATCGCTATTGCCTGATCACAATTGACCTGGCCCGACCCAATGGACATGATCGGTGAATGAGCTCGCGCATGGCCTTGTGCTGCACCAAATGGAGCTCCTTTAGATGTCGACGAGCAAAACCTAAAGAATATCACCCCTATATTCCCAAAAATTCATTACGTCCGCGTGAAACCGTTCCCTCGGCCCTGCGGGACAGGAACGGCGCCTGACTATCCAAGTGATCGGTACATCAGTGGCGTCAGATTCAATCGGCAGGTAACAACACCAGGTCAGCTTGCTCCGCAACTAGCAACTGACGAAGTTATCGTTGGCCATCGTTCAAAGACCTCGCAGTGTTTGAGTCGTTGGCATTGCCTCACGGAGTCACCAGTCGCATTTCGCGGCGACTTGACCTCTACAAGTTCTGATGGTTTGCGCGGTTGCTCGAACCGCGACTTGCCTGGCGGACGCGCGGACATATATTTCAGAAAGAATCTTTGAGTTTTCCCCGGCGCAACAGGAACCCGTTACATACCGGTTCCCCGATTATGTTGCGTCATTTTCCCGGCGGTAGTAACGCATACGCAAATTGCGGCGGTGATCAAGATTGGCGACTCGAGCGCTTTCCCACTAGCTTCGAATTTAACCTGCCCGTGAGGTCGCCAGATGACCCGACTGCGGGACAACTCCGGCTGTCAGTGTAGCGATGAACGCGGGCTATGGTGGTATTGGGTAGCGAAAGCGATATTATGGGTGTGTCAAGCGAATGTTCATAGACGGTTTGAACACGTATGTCACGAAACAGCAAGTGAAACTCACGTCGCGCGAAATAATCGACAGCCCAACGTAGTTGCGTCGATTCCCTTCGGCACTATATGCGTAAACATGGGACTAACGGCACCCAGTGTTGGGGCTTCTGCGGTAGCCCCAACGTTACCGCATTTGATGTGCTCAATCACCCACGCCGTTACTTGGCTTTCAGGTTTTGCACCGGCAAGGGGCACGATGCGCAAAGCGGAAAACCGTTCGCGTTTACATTCCCGTTCGAATCAACCACGTAGAGGTAAGCGCCGCTGATACTCGGCAGCGAGTCATTGTGTAGATCCACGATTATAGAGCTATCCGTCCAGCTTGTCGGAATCTCGATATCCGTTACGGTGTTTCCACTCCATGTCGGCGCATTTCCGATCATGACTCGCGACCAGGAATTGTCCACATATACGTCGGCCATCGCGAATGCCGTGCCGTTCCAAGGGAACGCGGGTTCGTTCTCAAATATGCCCTGTATGTACAGATGGCGAATGGTAGAGAAGTTCATACTCTTTGAGGTATCGCCTACATCCCAATACCACGTGGGCCCGCCTGGCCACGCCAGCATGGGGAGAGAGGCAACGTGTTGGCCATTGACAAACCAGTCAAGGCTGCCGTCTGTGGTGGTGGAATAACTCGAGTTTGACTTCCATATGATTTGCTGGGGGAACCATTGATTGGTGGGCCCCTCAACCGATTGCGTCGAGGAATTGGTATTTCCATTGGGTCCCGGCGACGCATACCAGCCTTCAACACCATTGGGATATTCAATTGCCCCGCCACTACCTGGTCCACCATTGAATGGATAAAGGTAAAAATCAGGACCCGTTCCACTCGTTGCCCATGCGCGCAGCGACTTGTAGTTGACGCCCGGGCTTCCATAAAGGTTTTGCGAGTTTTCTACGGTAA
>JAKBDW010000473.1:0-3679 GCA_021834245.1 Pseudomonadota bacterium | reverse complement strand
AGTTCGCGCCCGAGTGGGTGCCGCGCTACGTGGTGCTGGACGCGGCCGAGTACGTCGCGACGCAGGCCGTGGTCATGGCGGGGGCGGAGGGCATCGGCGAGCTGCCGGTGATCGGCCGGTTCCTCGATTCCTCCCACGCCGTGGCGTACGCTTCCCAGCGCGAAACCGGGTTCGAAGCGAACATCACCACCGCGAGCGCTAGCACGACGCCAGACTGCATCACGATGGAATTGCGGATACTGAATACAAATTTGAGCGCCAGCGACGGTACATAGCCCTTCTGGAATGAAGTCACTCCCACCAGGATAAATTCGAACCCGATGAGCACAATCACGAGACTTGCCATTACGATGAGTGTGCTTGGGTTGAGCGCCCCCGTCACGAAGTTGTAGAACACCTCGTAGGCACCGCTATGCATGCGTTTCATGAGCACGATCACTGCAAGCGTCAACACGACATTGATGGCGTAGCTGAAGAGCGTACTCAGAAAATCCTTGAAGATAGCCAGCCTGAAGAGCGTGGCGACATCTATGACGCTAGCGGCGGTACGTGTAAACATATGGCTACTCCCGAGTTTTCCTGTCAGCCCAATCCGCGATCACCTTATAGAGCGCACGTACGCCATCCGTTAGCGCGGCTGGTCCAGGCTGCAGGATGATGGAGGACTTGATCTCATGCAGTTCTCCGTCTCGCACCGCCGGTATAGCGTCCCAGCCCGGACGCTTCGCGACAGAGTTTGGCTGGAACTTCTTGCCGCACCAAGACCCGATGATCAGGTCCGGCTGACGCCGCACCACCTCCAAAGTATCAGTCACGATACGCTGCTTGCCCAAGGGTTCGTTGGCGAGTTCCGGGAAGATGTCGATACCGCCAGCGAGGCGCACGAGCTCTGACACCCAGGCTATGCCGGAGATTTGGGGTTCATCCCATTCCTCGAAATAGACTTTAGGGTGGTATGGGAGCCTGGCGGCGGCGGCCCGCACGTGCTCCAAACCGGCGTGTAGTTCCGCCATCAGGGTATGAGTCTTGTCTTCGCAACCGACCATGCCGCCCAATGTGGCGATCATGCGGAAAATATCCGCTACGGTACGGTGGTTGAAGACGTGCACTTCGATACCCATCCGTATCAGATCTGCGGCTATATCCGCCTGCAGGTCCGAGAATCCCAGCACGAGATCGGGCTTCAGAGATGCGATCTTGTCGAGCTTCGCGCTCGTGAAGGCTGAGACCTTTGGCTTATCGCGCCGCGCCTCAGGCGGGCGCACGGTGAATCCGGAGATACCGACGATACGGTCCTGCTCACCCAAGCGGTAGAGGGTTTCGGTGGTCTCCTCGGTCAGACAGACGATACGCTGGGGATAGTGCGACATGGGTGTTTAGCTCCGGGAACCCAAAGCATACCGAAAGAAACCTGGCAGCAGAGCGTATTAAAAACGCACAACCAGCAACTGACATCCATACTGAAGCTTATTAAGGAGCGACATTAAAAGCGGCGGAAGTCCGGGTGACTGTCCTGCAAAGCGTGCTCGCTCCCTGGGATCGCCTCTTGAAGCGATGCATCCTGGATTGCATATTACACAAATAATTCCGTCACCGATTATGCTCCGAAAGCCGCCAAGCATTACGTTGGTATTTCAGTAATCCATTACACTTCAAAAATGCCACCCGTGCAGGGGCAACTTGGGCAATCTGGTCGCGTGTTGCGACAGGCTCTTAACGACCGATTCTGTTGAAAAACTCCGAACTCATGCGCGTCGCGGTTGTCTCATCTTGTAAGACAGCACGCGGAGCGCATCACGATGATGGGTCACCACGGCGGCGATCAGAACCGACTGTTTTACTCCTTCCACCTCGACGATCACGTTCCCTCTGACCATCTGCTGCGCGGCATCGACCGCTTCCTTGATCTCGGCGAACTGCGCCGCCATCTCGCACCATTCTGCAGCCACACGGGGCGGCCTTCGATCGACCCGGAGCTCATGATCCGGATGCTGATTGTGGGGTACTGCTTCGGCATCCGCTCGGAGCGACGCCTGTGCGAGGAGGTGCATCTCAACCTCGCCTACCGCTGGTTCTGCAGGTTAGGGCTGGAGGATGCGGTGCCGGACCATTCGAGCTTCTCCAAGAACCGGCATGGGCGCTTCCGCGACAGCGACACGCTGCGGTTTGTGTTTGAGCGGGTGCTGGTGCGGTGTGTCGCCGAAGGCCTGATTGGTGGCGAGGGCTTTGCCACTGATGCGAGCGTGGTCAAGGCCGATGCCAACCGCCAGCGGGGTGTACCGGGTACGCAAATACCCTGGGACAGGGCTGCGCCGCTGACACGGCCGGTGCGTGAGTATCTTGAGGCGCTGGATGCGGCGGAAGCGGAACGCACCCCGCCGAAGCATGTGTCACTGACCGACCCGGCTGCCCAGTGGACTGCGGCACCCGGCGGTCCGGCGTTTTATGCGTATTCCACCAATTACCTCATGGATACCCAAGCGGGTGTCATTGTCGATGTGGAGGCTACCCCCGCCCATCGCACAGCGGAAGTGACTGCCACCCGCATGATGCTGGAGCGGACCCAGGCGTGCATTGGGCTAAAGCCGCAGCGATTGATCGGCGACACGGCCTACGGCACGGCGACCATGTTGGAATGGCTGGTTGAACAGCAGGGAATCGAGCCGCATGTGCCGCTCTGGGATAAATCCGAACGCACCGATGGCACGTTCTCTCGCAGTGACTTTGAATGGATTGAGCAAGACAACGCCTATCGTTGTCCAGCCGGCAAGGCGTTGCGCTCGAACTGGCGCACTTTCAAAGTACCGCGCTCCGGGGTCACCAAGGCCGGCACGATCATCTACCTTGCGAGCAAACACGACTGCCAGCACTGTCCCATGAACGCGCAGTGCTGTCCGAACACCTCAACGCGCAAGATTGCGCGCAGTATCCATGAGCACGCACGGGATGTCGCACGCAAGATTGCCACCACCGCGCAGTATCTTCAATCGCGGCGTGAACGCAAGAAGGTCGAGATGCTGTTCGCCCATCTCAAGCGGATCCTGAAGCTCGACCGGCTGCGGTTGCGAGGTCTCAACGGCGCCCGCGACGAGTTCCTGATGGCGGCGACGGTACAAAACCTGCGGCGGATGGCGAAACGTCTGGCGCAAGCGCCGCCGCAAACCCTGATCTGTGCTCCCGCCTAGCTAAACCCACCAACTGACCAGCGAATAGAAACATCCAGCCTCGAAAAACCGGCAGAAAGCCGGTCCTCAAACTCCACTTCATCCAATCGTTATCGTTCTCGCCTTGCTGAACAGCGCCTTTTTCAACAAAATAGGCCAAAAGCGGCCCTTCAATTAATAGCTTTTCCAGCGATGTTTTAGACGATAAGGCTTAAAAGATGAAAATTCGATTTCAACGATCGCGAGCACAAGTTCTCGTAGCGCTTACTCACATCTCTTTGCTGATTTGTATACAGGTAACCCGGTCGAATATTGAAATGGCATTTTCTCAGTGAAAATAATTATGATTTCGAGGTCGACGTATTCCATTCTATTCGCACTTGTAGTCGCAGCATGCACATCAATCCAGCATCCTTCCGGGACGCCTGCATCGATTACCTTACCGACCGAATCCAGCGTAGCGCCTGCAGTCGCTGCTACCACGGTACTTGCACCGGCACCATCGGTCAGCACCA
>JAKBDW010000114.1:0-3687 GCA_021834245.1 Pseudomonadota bacterium | reverse complement strand
ACAGTCAACAACCGCTCGCCTTGAACACGTACTGCGTGATGCTCGCGACATATGTGCCAATGCCAGTGTTTACCGCTTCGAGGCGGATGTGTTTGCCATCCTCATACCCAACATTTCCGCCAGGCACGCCGCCGCGCGCTTGGCGGAAAGCATCCTGGCTGCCATGCAGCGGCCACTCTACGTCAATACGCGAGAATACTTCGTTAGCTTCAGTATCGGAATCAGCATGTCACCAAGCGACGGCCAGGACAGCATCTCGTTGCTGCGCAACGCGGACACCGCGATGCAGCGTGCAAAACAATTGGGAGGCAACAGCTTCCAGTTTTACTCGCAAGAAATGAATGCCCGCGCCGCCGAGTCGCTTTCGATGGAGAATTATTTGCGTCACGCCACGGAGCACAATGAACTGGCTCTGCATTTCCAACCGGAAATCAACATCAAAAGCGCACGGATAATCGGAGCCGAAGCCTTATTGCGATGGAATCACCCCGAGCTCGGCATGGTTATGCCAACTGAGTTCATTCCGCTGGCCGAAGAAACTGGCACCATCGTACCAATCGGAGAGTGGGTACTGCGAACCGCCTGCGCTCAATGCAAAACCTGGCAGGAGACAGATCAGGAAAAACTGACCGTCGCGGTTAACATATCCGCCCGACAGTTTCATCGCCAGGACACACTTCAGCTGGTATCGCGAGTGCTGACAGAGACGGGAGTGCAACCAGGAATGCTGGAGCTGGAAATCACAGAAGGGGTAGCAATGCAGGATGTCGAACACACTGCCACAGCCCTAAAACAACTCAAGGACATTGGCGTGCGCCTGTCCATCGATGACTTTGGTACCGGATTTTCGTCTCTCAGCTACCTGCAACGCTTCCCAATCGACAAGCTCAAGATCGACCAGTCGTTTGTGCGCAACCTCACAAGGAACGACAGCGATGCAGCCATTACCCGAGCCATAATCGGACTCGGTCACAGCCTGAAGCTCGAGGTGGTGGCCGAAGGCATAGAAACCGCCGCTCAGTTTGACCTCCTGCGGCGCGAAAATTGCGACATCGCGCAGGGATTCTATCTGCACCCGCCGCTGACAGCCGAGCAATTCGGGCAGCTTCTGCGTAGCAATCTGCACTAGGGTGCGCTAGTCCGCCTATCATCTTCCGGAATTTGCACCACGTGGGTGTCGTTTCCGGTTGACTCGCATATCTTCGTTCCAGCTAGTTTCAGAATCAATTCACGCCTCAATCGATTGCACCGTCGTCATGTGGAGGCAGGTGGTGGACCGCCGCTCAATTCGGCTGCAAGGCTCGATACCATGACAAAATGGGGCTTTTGGGGATGCCATTCGCACTCTTTTCTCTGAATTGGGGACGAACTGGCCGTTTTGAGCGCCGAATGGCACGTTTAAGTCTTAACCGGCCGGACAAAGAATTGTATAAGTATTCCTGTGGAGGTGCGCATGGAGCCGCAGTGGATGGTGATTACATGAACACAAATCTCAAACAAACTTGGCCAGGAGTACCGCTGGAGCGTGTCCGCCCAGACCGTACTGCTGGCGACAAAGCCCCAACCGTTGTTCCAAAACGAGAGGGACGCCGTGAATACCGCACAAATCTACGAAAGAACATTCCTTTCGAGGCGCTTGTCAATTATGGCATGACATACTCGGTGCCCTGGCACATTCTCAATCTCGGATTGGGTGGCGCGCTGGTCGACATGGACACTACCGGCCTTCGCGTTGGCACTACAGTCGATTTCCATCTGCGCTTTAAATTTCGCGGACGCCAGATTGCGCATCACATTGCAGCGCGTGTGACTCGCTTGGAGCGGCGTGGCGTCGCACTGCAGTTTGGAGATTACGACGATTCAGTGTACACAGACCTCACCAACCTGCTTTACGATATTGCCGACTGAAGGCCTCGCTCAACCTTATCAATGTCAGTTGTCCCGAATAGATACGCCGCAGCTTTTGTCGCGAATGCTACACCCTGCTCAAGAACTGCCCGTCGCCAGGCGGATGACGTCGGATAGAACGCCTCTTTAAGCCTGCGCTTGCTGGCGTGCGCGCCGTAACCAGCGCCGTGAAAATGCCAGCGGTTTTCCTCGCGCAAAGCATACAGCACACGCACCGCCGAGCGCGTTCCGAATTCCTCCGTCACCACATCCACACGCCTGGGGGCAAGCCAGCGTGACAGCGCGCAGCCATAACCGCCCAGATTGGCATAACCTGCACGCGACGTGGAGTCGACCGTCACCAAGGGAAAACCGAGTGCCGCTTGGAGTCGATTTGGATCGGAACCACCTTGCCGCGTTTCAAGAAACAGAGTCTGTCGTCCACGCCGCCCCAAGCCTGTATGTACGTCGATGCCCAACACCGCCTCCGCACTGTGCAGGTTCTCACAGACCCAGGATTCTAGAAGCGCTGGCCCCTGCTCGGTCTGGGTGCCGCCGTAGAATAATCCTTGCGGATAGACGTATTGACCAGTTGCGATGGCGCGCTGCAGAGTCGGGAATCCGTGACGCAGCACACGCAACAAGGCCCGCAGATAAAAGAAATCAGGACCTGGCGGTGTTCTCGGATTGATAAACGAGTCAAGCGCATGATATTCGCGTGGCGCCCCGGCCGCCGCATCATCCTGTCCTCGGAAATTGCGATTGAGATCCACATTGTTTTCGTTCGTGCGACGCAGCCATGCCATGCCATAGGGATTGATGATGTGCATCAGGATCAGCGCACCATCTTGTGGCAGAGCTAAGGTCTTTTCTCTCAGAAGTCTGAGTTGTATGGCCGAACCCGCAAAACCCTCAACTCCATGCAGACCGCTCGAATGCAGCAGCACCCGACGTGGCTGCCTATTCCCCAGCCAGGCAATGTCGACCGCCAACCGTTCCCCATCGGGGGAAAGCGTACGCAACGGCAACTGATCGAGCCTGGCGCCGGTTGCTACCGCCACGCTGCGAAATCGCTCAGCCGCCTGCGCATAGCTATCTGAAAAATACTCTCCGATCAACTTTTCCGTCCTCGCCGGATAACTCCCTTTCTAGCTATTTTAAATCCAGCGACCCGCTCCCACTTGCGCAGGTTGCGTGCTTTTATCCGCTCTACTTCCCCCTGCATTTCCCGCACTCACATATGCGCGGCGCTTCAACTCGCGTAGCCCAATACACCCGTCATTATTTCTGCGCAGTTGCTGCAATACTCCCGGGACCTACCTCTGTTGCGCCGCAAACAAGTGCCGTCACAACCAGTAGCGAAACAAGCGCGCGAAATCTTCCTTTACCTTCGTCATCAACGGTCGTTTCTTCCAAGTGCTCAATTTGATTTCATCGGAGGCCCGCAAGTCATCTTCAAACAGCGCCTCCATCTGCTTCGCAAATCCACGTCCAAGTACAACGGCATTGACTTCGTCATTCAGGAAAAAGCTGCGCAAATCCATATTTGTCGACCCGACCGTTGACCATATCCCATCAATTACCACAGTCTTGGCATGCAGCAGGACATCGCGCCGTTCATAAATTTTGACACCGGCCTTGAGCAAGGTCGTGTAGTACGATCGTCCAGCGTTGAAAACTGCACTCGAGTCGGTGAAGCCAGGAAGAATCAGTACCACATCCACACCGCGTTTGGCCGCGCGTTTCATTGCCACCAGAATCTTGTGGTCTGGCACAAAATATGCCGTCGTTATTTGTACG
>JAKBDW010000521.1:0-3692 GCA_021834245.1 Pseudomonadota bacterium | reverse complement strand
GTTATTGCGCTTGCGGTCCAATTTGATGACCTTGAACTCCAGGTCCTTGCCCTCGAGGTAGCTTGGATCGCGAACCGGGCGCACGTCGACCAGCGATCCCGGCAAGAAAGCGCGGATACTGTCGATGGCAACCGTGAATCCGCCTTTGACTTTGTCAGTGATGACACCGGTCACGACGGACTGTTCTTCGTAGGCCTTCTCCAGCACGTCCCACGCCTTGACGCGGCAGGCCTTTTCACGTGAAAGACGGGTTTCGCCAAACCCGTCTTCGATATTCTCCACAACGACTTCCACCATGTCGCCGACTTTCACATTTAGCACGCCGTGGCTGTCGCGGAACTGCTCGGCAGGAATCATGCCTTCGGATTTCAATCCGGCATCGACAACAACGATCTCGTCGTCTATGCGCATTACTTCGCCGGTAATCAGACCGCCAGCGCGCACCGGTGCCTTGGTCAGGCTCTGTTCAAAAAGCTCGGCAAAACTTTCACTCATTTGATTGGTTGACCTTGATTTTCGGGCATCCGCGATATGCTGGCATACCCGCATGTTGCCATGGTGTTGCGTATCCGTATCAGCTGCGACGGAACGCCGGTACCACGGGATTGATGTTGAATAAAGAGACTCGGCCGGACGGAAACCCCATCACCTGCTCAACCGCTGCCCCAAGCGCTCGAAAACGACATTCACCACCTCTTCGATATTCATATCGGAGGTGTCCAGAATCTCCGCATCGGCAGCGGGCTTGAGCGGTGAGGCGGCACGTTCAGCATCGCGCGTATCGCGCTCACGAATCTCACCCAATAGCCTTGGAAGATTAACATCGAACCCCTTTTCCTTCAACTGTTTATGGCGCCTTTGGGCGCGCACTTCGGGGCTGGCCGTCAAAAATACCTTAAGAAGCGCGTACGGAAACACGGTAGTCCCCATATCACGGCCATCGGCCACCAAGCCGGGAAAGCGGCAAAAATCCCTTTGTTTTTCAAGCAGTGCCGCCCGTACCGGGGCCAGAATTGCCACCTGCGAGGCCAGCCGGCCGGTTTCTTCGGTCCGCAACACGTCACTAACTTCCCGGCCATCCAGCCAAACCCGGGCCGGACTGCCATGGCCTTGGGGTTCAAAGCGGATATCAATGGTGCGCGCCAAAATCGCCAGGTTCGCGGCATCATCAAGAGGCAGACCCTTTTCCACGCCTGCCAGGCCGATAACTCGGTAAAGCGCCCCACTATCCAGGTAGTGCCAGCCCAGTCGCGCCGCCAACAGCTGGCTCACAGTTCCCTTGCCGGACCCACTCGGACCATCGATGGTCAATACTGGCGCTTGCTGTGCGGTACCCATTCAGGCCCGATCCACAGCACGAATGGCCAGCCCGGCGCGCGCGGCCAGGGCGACGAATCCGGGGAACGATGTTGCGACGTTGCGGCAGTCGCGCACCCGTATCTGGCCTGCTGCCCGTAACCCGGCCATCGCGAAGGCCATGGCGATACGATGGTCCGTGCGGCTGTCCACCTCGCCGCCGCGCAAAGTACCGCCTTCGATCACGATGCCGTCTGGCGTTTCGCGGGCACTAATCCCAAGGCGTTGCAGGCCCTCCGTCATGACCGCAATGCGATCGCTTTCCTTGACGCGCAACTCGTGTGCTCCGCTAAGGACCGTGCGCCCCTCGGCGCAGGCGGCGGCTATGAACAGCGCCGGAAACTCATCGATGGCCAACGGCACCTGATCCTCGGGTATCACAATTCCGCGCAGGCGGCTGCTGGCGATGCGGATATCCGCAACAGGTTCTTCGCCTACCTCACGCAGATTCATCAATTCAACTGACGCACCCATGGCACGCAAGATATTAAGCACGCCAATGCGCGTCGGATTGACACCGACATGCTCCAGCACGATATCCGAGCCCGGCGCGATGGCCGCACCGACCAGAAAGAATGCGGCCGAAGAGATATCCGCCGGAACGTCTATCGAACACGCGCTGAGTATGCCGCCGCCGCGCAGGCTGATCCTTGCGCCATCCGTCTCCACTGCATAACCGAAACCGCGCAGCATGCGTTCCGTATGGTCACGCGTAGGCGCGGGCTCGGTGACGCACGTTACCCCCTCGGCATAAAGACCCGCGAGCAGCAACGCCGATTTCACCTGTGCGCTCGGCACCGGCAGCCGGTAATCAATACCTTGCAAGTGCCTGCCGCCATGGATATGCAGCGGTGGCCTGCCGCCGGGCGCAGTCTCAATCGCGGCACCCATGACCCCTAGCGGTTCCGCTACCCTGGCCATAGGGCGCTTGCACAGCGACTCATCACCTGTGAGCACGCTATCGAATGACTGGCCTGCCAGGATGCCAGCCATGAGACGCATCGCGGTGCCAGAATTTCCCATGTCGAGCACCGCGTTCGGCGCCTGCAAGCCGTGCAGGCCCGCCCCGTGAATCACAAGTCGTCCATCTGTCGGGCCTTCGGCTTGGATGCCCATGGCGCGGAACGCGGCGAGCGTGGCGAGCACGTCTTCGCCTTCAAGCAAACCGCGCACTTCGCTGACCCCGCGGGCCAGTGCGCCCAGCATCACAGAGCGATGTGAAATCGATTTGTCACCGGGCACGCGCAGGCGTCCGCGCAACTGCCCGCCCGGTTCGATCAGATAGTCGGTTGAAGATGCCGTTACTTCCGTCGTAGAAGTCATGATTCGAAATCCGCAATATCTTGCTAGTTTTTGTACTGGGCGTAGCGCGACCGGCCATGGGCCGTGCTATTTGCGGCCGCCGTTCAGCGCGTCGCGCTCCCGTTTAGCGCGCGCAAACAGTTCCTGCATCCAATTGCCGTCCGCGCGGTTGATGGCATCCATGAGCGCGTCAAGGTCCTGGCGATACTGCTCTAGCGCTGCAAGTATTGCTGAGCGGTTGCCGAGACAGATATCGCGCCACATGACTGGATCGCTTGCCGCGATACGGGTGAAATCGCGGAAACCGCCGGCCGCGAAATCGAAAATGACGCGACTGTCGTCCATGCGTGCCAGGGTATCGACCAGACAGTAAGCGAGCAGATGCGGCAAATGACTGGTGGCGGCAAGGATTTCGTCATGATGCTCCACCGCCATGGTTACGGTCTCCGCCCCCGTGGCCTGCCACATTTCCCGCACCCGCCCTAGCGCTTCGGTGTCGGTTTCGCTGACAGGCGTGAGCACCACGCGGCGATTGCGGAACAAGCCACTGAAGGATGCGCCAACACCTGATTTCTCGGTACCAGCAATGGGATGGGCGGGCACGAAACGCGTAAAACGCGCGGCCAGTGCCGTGCGTGCCGCACTCACTATGCTGCCTTTGACGCTGCCAACATCGGTTACCACGCTGCGTTCGCCGAGATGCGATGCGATCTGCTGCAGCACGTCGGTCATTGATCCCACCGGCAATGCCAGCACCACCATGTCCGCGCCAATAACCGCGCGCTCGGGCGAAGTTTCCAACCGATCGATCACGCCGAGTTCAACTGCCTGCTGCAGGTTGGCCAGTCCGCGCCCGTAACCGACAATTTCACGCACTTGACCTGCTTCGCGCAGGGCACGCGCCAGCGATCCGCCGATGAGTCCAACACCGATGACAGTGAGCTGGTTGATCACGATATCAGTCGCATGCTGAGCGCTCCACGAACGCAGATCAGCGGCTTCTCGGCCAGCGTCGTGCCGCAGCCGATTGCATT
>JAKBDW010000272.1:0-3701 GCA_021834245.1 Pseudomonadota bacterium | reverse complement strand
TGTTGCGACCGGTATCGGTCAGATAAAGACAGGTTCGCTGTCCCGTTCCGACCGAATTGCGAAATACAACCAGTTGCTGCGAATCGAGGAGGAACTGGGTGATAAGGCGATATATCCCGGACGCGCAGCATTCCCGGCTCTAGGTGGCTAGAATTGCCATGCCGGCAGGAAGCTGCAATCCGGCCGCAAAGGACTATAATCGACAGCCGTGAAGATCGCCGTTTACATACTGTCCGGTTTGCTGCTGCTTTTGCAGTATCCGCTCTGGTTCGGTACTGGTGGTGTGGTGAGACTGCTGGATCTACAGCACCAGATAACAGCGCAGCAGGCAGAAAATGCCCGCTTGAAGGAGCGTAATCAGGCGCTTGCGGCGGAGGTGCTGGATTTGGAGCAGGGGCTGGCCGCCGTAGAAGGTCGTGCGCGCTCTGATCTTGGAATGGTCAAAAAAGGCGAAACCTTTTATCAGGTGATCGAACCGCCAGCCAAGAACAGCAACAAGTAGCTGGCTGTTTTCCTTTGGGTCTCAAGCCGGTTGCCGGCGTGTCATGTCAACCGACGGCAGATTCCGACTTCTGTTCGAGCGAATACGGTAGTTCAATCAAGCGCAGTAGGGGGCCATCGGCAGTCGCGAGGTGCAGTTCGCCGCCCTTCACGCTGCTGAGTTGCACGACAGCCAGAAGATCAAAGCCTTTTTCCGGTCCGGGTTGTGCATCCACTACCGTTCCGGCTGATTGGCCGACAAAATCAGGCGCATAGATGGTGGTACCGGGGGCCGGTTTATCAGCGACGTCGACGCTGGCGCGTACCATTCGCTGTTTCAGTCGCCCAAGATAGTGCATCCGCGCCACGATTTCTTGGCCGGGATAACAACCCTTTTTGAAGTTAATTCCACCCAAGATGTCGAGATTGGCCATCTGCGGGACAAACGCCTCGACGGTGGCTGGCAGAATGGTGGGTATCCCTGCGACAATGTCCAGCCATGACCAGGCGCCGCTGCCTACTGGCGTTAGACGAGACCGCAGTCGCGTCCATAGGACTTTCATAGCGTCGATCCGGCCCAGAACTTCGAAGCGCGGCCAGGGACCGGGGAGTCGCAAAGTAATAAGGTCTCCCTGCGCTAAGCAGCCATCAACTTGTTCGGGCAGTGCGATGGCGGCATCTGTCAATATTGCATCAACGTTGGGGCCAGACACGCCAATGCGTACCCATTCCGCGTCTGCCGCTTCAATCCGTACCTTGGCCCTTAGCACAAACATGCGCAGGCGCTTGACGATGGTTTCCACTAGGGCCGAAGGCAGCTGCAAAAAATACCCCCCACCCGACATAAAGACGCGAAAAATTGCGAACATGCGCCCCTGCGCACTGCTATAGGCGCTAAGCTGGCTGTGCGTTTCAGTCACGAGCTGTATGTCATTGCTGAATTGCCCTTGCAGGAAACTGCCGGCGTCTTCGCCTTCGATGCGAATCAGGGAGAGCTGCGAAAGATCGGTGAGTATGTCAGCATCACGCGTGCGTTTCCGCTCAAGGTCCGCATTTCCAAAGTCTTGAATCACTGTGTCGGCCAGAGAGGCACCTGACTCTCGCAAGAAGCTTTGCCATTCGCCATTTGATTGCATGGGACTCCTGCCTGTCCTTCGGGTTCGGGGATTTCAACTTGCGTTGTCGTTGCGCGCCGGAAAATGTGTTTATCGTCTGGCCAGGCGCGCATGGCTGGGATGTATTCTACCGCATGATTGTCGGTAGGATGAATTGTTAACGACTGCGGGCGCACGTGGAACAAACGGTTGCCGGGACCAGCTGGCAACCGACGCAAGCCACCCTTGGCGAGCATGCCTAAAGCAGTATCCTGTTCCAGTTTTTTGACGTACTCAAATCAAATGTAACGTCACTGCAAACCGCAATCAGTATGGTGTCTATCCACCAAACGGGTCCCGCGTTTGCCGCAATCCGGCAATTTGGGTTCGTGGGTGACCACCTGATTGCGATACCAAATATTGAGTTATGAACTAAGTCTTTGAAAAATCTGCACTGTCATCCGAATCCAGATTTTGGCGTTCATGTGGCATGAATAATGCTGTATTACAACCAAAAAAATGGCCGGGACGGGACCCGCTGGCAGCACCTTTTATGTTGCGGTGTTGTCTGACGGGGCTTACAGGAAGGAGACAAGGAAAAGAATGACTCGGGGGATAATAAACGAGGGTGTCTGGTTGATCTGTTGCGCCCCATTCAGTTTCGTCAGGCGCGAAATGTCATGTAAGGGTCCCGGAAATCGGCCAGTGTGGCCGGTATGTATCCTCTTTGCATTTCAACTCTGCGGCGAGACGAAACGGTCAGCTGCCACCAATGTCAGTTCGGGCAAATTAAGGATGCATGCTGCATGATCCGCATTTTCAAACATTACATGCCAATATCTATGCTCATGCTTGGCATGGTTGAGGCAGCAATTGTTTTCTTGTCGATGTACACGGGAACAGCGATTCGCTTTTTTGATAATTACCCCGGTTTCCCCGATTTCGGCTTCGTGACGTACAGTCTGCCGCAAGCCTTACTGTTCATGGTAATCATCGTTTGCAGCATGATTGCCGTCGGGCTTTATCAACGCGAGCACCAGCCACCCGCGTGGCATTACGCACGCGTCGGGGTGGGTTTCGCCATCAGCCTGGTCATCATGACACTGATCTTTTACGCCCTTCCCGCTTTGTCCCTGGAACGGCGCATATTTGCGATCAATTTTTTGACTGCATTCCTTGGGGTACTGCTTGCCCGCCAAGTCTATTTTCGACTGACGCATTACAATACGGCCAAGCGCCGCGTCCTCGTACTGGGAACCGGGACACGAGCAGCAAAGGTAGGAACTTTAGAAAAGTCCGGCGGCGTCGCGGTGGGTTTTCAGGTTGTTGGGTATCTTCCATTGAAAGGCGAACATCATTTCGTCGAGAAAGACAAGATTCTGTCTGATACAGGACCCCTTTGCGACATAGCAAAGAAATACCAGGCTGAAGAGATTGTCGTCGGCGTACGAGACCGGCGTGGCGGAGGTCTGCCGATCGATGAAGTTTTGACGTGCAAGCTCAACGGCGTTGATGTAGTGGAATTGTCGTCGTTTTTCGAGCGCGAAACCGGCTGTGTGCAATTGCAGTCGCTAAATCCAAGCTGGCTGATCTTTTCGGACGGCTTTGACAGAGGATTGTTACGGGACACAAGCAAGCGGCTGTTCGACGTGGTGGTCAGCGGAATCCTGTTGGTAGTTGCTTTGCCCATTATGGCATTGACGGCCCTTCTCATTAAGCTCGACAGCAGAGGTCCGATTCTTTATCGCCAGGAGCGAATTGGGCAGGGTGGGGCGGCCTTTGACGTACTGAAATTTCGCAGCATGCGAACCGACGCCGAGAAGGATGGCAAGCCGCAATGGGCGAAGCAGAATGATAGTCGCGTTACCCGCGTTGGTCGCGTTATTCGTCTGTTGCGCATCGACGAATTACCGCAGATATTCAATGTCCTGAAGGGAGAAATGAGCTTCGTCGGCCCTCGGCCTGAGCGTCCGTTCTTTGTCGACCAGTTGTCGGAGATGATTCCGTATTTTATGTACCGCCATAACGTAAAGCCGGGGATAACCGGTTGGGCTCAGATTCGCTATTCCTACGGATCGTCCGTTGAGGACGCAATTGAAAAGCTGCAGTATGATCTCTACTACGTCA
>JAKBDW010000333.1:0-3702 GCA_021834245.1 Pseudomonadota bacterium | reverse complement strand
GGTCGAGGAGAGCGTGGATAACCTGCTGGAAGCAGTAGAGCTCTATTTTCTCGGCAACGAGCCTTTCCCCCGTTGGAGGGAAGAGCACAAATGACTCTCAGAAATTTGGCCAGCGGGGTCATAAAATAATCGCATCCCTCAACAGCGGGCGCAAAGACAGTGTCGTGAGGGTGGTTACATCGGCAATGAAAATTCGATAGCGACTCGACAAAATCAGACAACTCATGAATAACTTTATCTGCAACATCGCCTGCCTTCGGTTTCTGGGCTAACGGGGTGCGGCATCGGAATGAACTTGGTCGTTTGGGCCGGTGTGGCGCCTGCATCCTTCCTTCGGCAGTCGCTTATTTATCCCATCTTAATTGGGGACGCCAGTTTCAACCAACGATTGAAATTACGATTTAGAACAAAACAGGACAGAAATCGTCTTCGCCGCCAGATTTACGCGGATTTCAATAGCTGTTCACAAACTTATTTCATCACTTCAATCACTACTTTTCCGAAGTGGGCCGCCTTTTCCAGATGTGTATTAAGCACATTGATCACTCAAGGTTACATAGTGTTATTATTCCGCCCATGAGGAACTACTCTGCATCCTATCGCTTGACCCCGTCATCGCAACGAAAGGTGGCGTGGATCGTTTTGTTTGCGTTGCTGCTCATTCAGATCAGAGTGGCTGTAGGCGGCTGCCTGGTCTCGGGTTACGTGCCGTCTCCGCAGCAGACGGAACAGTCCATGCAAATGAAAATGTCCAGCGATCCCTGCGCAGAGCACAGGTCGCCCGACAAGCAGTCGTGCATGAAGCATTGCGAGCAAAGTTCAGATACTCCCAAATTCACCTTTGACCTGCCGCTTTTCGCACCAGTCGTTCTTCCAACCAGTGTGTCATTGTTCGCAGTGGCGGATGCTGCCAGCTTCGAAACACCCACGCAGCCACACGCCACTACCGGACCACCCATCTATCTGCGCTTTCTCCGGCTGCTGAATTAGCCGTTCTCCCGTTAGACCCCGTTTGTTCGCACCTGCTGTGATGCAGCGGTGCGCGCCTGAATTCGAATTTTGTTCGGGAGAACATCATGAAATTCACTACTTTCGTGGCTGCCACTGCAGTCCTTGCTTTTACGTCTGTCGCTCAGGCAAGCGACAAAGACAACACATATTTCTGGCTGCATCCCAAGCTAGGGATGGTCCGGGTGGATAAAGCTACCAATGCCTTGGTGACCTCTGCCCGGCCGCAGACGAAGGACGCCAAGACGACTTTGTGGATTGACCCCAAAGGCAACGTTCGGCGCATATCTAAACCCGCGCCGGAACCCAGGCCGTAATCGATACAGCCATGCGCAGCCCGGAACAAGTTCCGGGCGGGCACGGCATGCCGAACCAATTAACACATTTCTCAATTTAAAGGAGTTTTTGTCATGAAAAAATCTACATTCGCCGCTTCCGTAATGACCTTTGCAGCGCTGTCTGGCATCGGCTCGATATTCCATGCACAGACTGCCGATGCATATCCGCTCAGCCAGATGGTTGCCGATGCCGGCATGGACATGAATGGAATGAACATGAAAAACATGAACATGAATGGCATGAAGATGGAGACGGCTCCCGTCATCCACCGGGGTTCCGGCACCGTCCAGAAGATTGATGCCGCCAAGGAGGTGGTGACGTTGGTGCATGGTCCGATCGCCTCCCTCAATTGGCCCGCCATGACCATGAGTTTCAAATTGAAGAATGCGGCGCTTGCAAAGGGAATCAAGGCCGGCGAAACCGTCGACTTCGAACTCGTCCAGTCTGGCAGCGATTATGTGGTCACGCACCTTCAGCCGTCCGGCAAATAAGCAGGCAGCGGGGGTAGCGGTTATCGTTACTCCCGCATTTGTGAAATCGAACGGCAACAGCGATTCTTTCGCTGTCTGGAGGTTTTATGCATTCTTTATTATCCGGTTTTGGCAGGAGCACGCTGTTTCGCACCGGTCAGATCGGCATTTACATCAAGGTGTTGGCAATATTGCTGGCGTTTCCGCTATCGGCGTTTGCGCAAAACGAATTGTCGCTGGCAGATGCGCAGCGATTGGCCGTTGATCGCTCGCGCCAGTTGGCCGGACAAGATGCGGCTGTTGCGGCCGACCGCGATCTGGCAGTCTCCGCAGCGCAGAATCCCGATCCCGTATTAAGTGCCGGCATCGACAATCTGCCAGTTACGGGTGCGGACCAGTACAGCATCGGCAACGATTTCATGACCCAGCGTCGTATTGGTGTGATGCAGGAATTCACGCGCGGGGAGAAGAAACGGCTGCGCGGTGAGCATTATGAGCAAGAGGCCGAGAAGACACTGATCGAAAAAGCCGAAATGACTCTTGTTATTCAGCGCGACACTGCGCTGGCCTGGCTGGATCGCTACTACGCCGAAGCGAGTGCCAGGCTGATTGAAGACCAGATTCGGCAGGCGCAGGGTGAAATTGAAGCGGCGGAGACCGCATACCGGGCCGGCCGCGGCAGCCAGCCCGATGTTCTGGCTGCCCGAGCGGCGCTAGTGGGATTGCAAGACCGAGCCAGCGAAATCGCACGCAAGGTACGCATTGCAAAAATAGCACTGGTACGCGAAATCGGCGAACCGGGCGATCTTCCTTTGGCTCAGAAACCCTCGATCGACCAGATTCCGATCAACCCCGGTGCACTCGATCAGCATATTGCAATGCACCCGGGCATCGCCCTGTTGGCAAAGCAGGAAGATCTGGCGGCAATCGACGCACAGGTTGCCCAAGCCAACAAGCAATCGGACTGGAGCGTCGAGTTGTCCTATGCGCAGCGCGGATCGCAGTATTCCAATATGGCTTCGATAGGGGTTTCGATCCCGTTGCAGTGGGATCAGGCAAACCGCCAGGATCGTGAAGTGGCGGCCAAATTTGCGCAGGCCAGCCAGATCCGCGCGCAACGCGAGGAAGCCATGCGCACCGAGACTGCCGAAGTACGCTCGATGATCGCCGAATGGGAGAGCGCACGCGAGCGGCAATCCCGCTTCGAACGCGAACTCGTCCCGCTCTCGAACGAACGCACCCAGGCCGAGCTATCGGCTTACCGCAGCGGCAAGTCGTCGCTCAACAACGTGCTTGCCGCCCGCCGCAACGAAGCCGACGCCCGTCTGCAAACGCTGCAAATGGAGGCGGAAGCCGCGCGCTTGTGGGCGCAACTCAACTTCCATTTTCTGCATGATGATACCGGGCGCGTCGCGCCAGAAAAGGATGCACCATGAAAATCAAACTCCTCGCTTCTTCCCTTGCTGCGCTCGCGGTAATCGGCGCTGTGAGCTATGGCAGCTACCGCCTTGGCCTGCAGCAGCACATGAAACCGTCCCCAGTACCGGTACCGGCAGGTGCCGGCACTGCCGAGGCCGAATCCGGTACGGCAGCAGATTCGGCAACGGGCAGGAGAGTGCTGTACTGGCATGACCCGATGGTGCCCGGCCAGCGCTTCGACAAACCCGGCAAGTCGCCTTTCATGGACATGCAACTGGTGCCTGTCTATGCCGATGAAGGCGGCGATGAAGGAACAGTCTCGATCAATCCGCGCATTCAGCAGAATCTGGGGATTCGTACTGCCGACGTCACCCGGGGCAGTTTGGATTCCAGCATCGAAGCGGTGGGTAACGTAGCTTACAACGAGCGCGAATTGGCCGTGGTTCAAGCGCGTGCCGCCGGTTAT
>JAKBDW010000485.1:0-3704 GCA_021834245.1 Pseudomonadota bacterium | reverse complement strand
AATTTATTCGCCGGTCTCGGTATTGACGGCAAGGCCGTTTATATTGCTTCCTGGAGGAGATCCGAACACGATAAGGGCGCCCGCCATGGCGTAATTCTCAGAACTGAAACAGTCCATTCCACAAAATGCCGGTGCCTTTTATTTCTTCTTCATGACCGGTCCCGCCCGAGCTGCAGAACCCTCCTCGTTTCCGCCAATGTAGCTTCGTCGCCGATTGCGCACCCCTTTTTTACCCTGGGCACTTGATGCAGTCGTGACGCGTTTCCAAGCAGGCGCAGCATAGCAAACCTTTATTTTTTCTACCACGCGACCCCACATTGGATAGCGCGGGCGGGCACCTGTCACATCCCTTCAGGTCGGCACGTCAGACGCCGCGAAATGATAAAAACTCCGGCAACCCCTCGCTCATAAGGCGTTTACGCATCCCGCTCGAGGTCATTCCGACTATGGCCTAATCATCGATAAGCCACCGTGAAAGCGCGTCAAGAAGGCCTGCGAGGTTAGGCTGCAGCCGATACTCTCGCTTTGCGACCGTCTAGAACTGAATACCAATCCGCTCGCTCCGACATATAAGACCCTCGTCTTCGAATTGCTAGTGACCTGACTCTCCATACGAAGCGGCCGTGCGTCTGCAGATTAGAGACCCTCCCCTCCAGGGGTGCCATTCAAAAATGTTCCATCGCTGACGGATTTACTGACAATTCACTTTAAGTCAATGCCGCAATCTATTAAAATGCTTGGCTTCTTCTGACACACTCGCGCAGAGTTTTTTGCCAGCAAAGGTAGCTCTGTTTCCCGCGCCTGATCTACCCGGAAGTCATCCTGCTCGCGTGTCCTCGGGCCACGGCGTTATTGATCGCACGCAGCATCGTGCTTGCCCATGCGCATGCCGATTCGCGGCGGCGAAACAGTTTCCATCTTGCCACGACCCGGCCCTTTCCATTCTGCCGCGCTGAAATAATCCGTCACGAAGCTGCGGCACAACACTCCGGACATCCGATTGATTCTTCCACCTTAGGTCTGCCCCAGATGCGCGCCTTTGATTCGGTAGACCTGGAACCAATCGTTACTAAACACCAAATCAAGTCGCTGTTGGTTCTCCTTGGCCCAATTCTCCAAATATGGCTGCTTGTCGAACTGCAACCCGGCGTACTTCACTATTACATAGTCCGCTCCGATTGACTGAATGTACGGCCACAGAGTCGAGTACTGGCCAGGTAGCGGTGGAGCAGCTGCGCGTCGATCCGTGAAAAGGGCCAATGCCCGTGGTTTCCTGAAAATGAACACGCTGTCCGGTCTTGTTTGTTTTCTTATGAAAGAAAACAGCTGACGACTCTGTTCGGAATACGGGCCATCGGCTATTGGGCCAAGATGTTGGTTCTTGTACCAGAATGCATAAGAAGCAACCACCGCAACGACCACCACTGTGGCAATCGCCCGTTCCTTGGCGATGCCGAAGCGATATCCGACAACCTTGATTCCGAGAAAAATATCGAGCAACAGAAAGGGCAAAATCGGCAAAAGATAACGGTTCCCGCCAATTATGGGAACAACAATCAGCACACACATGTAAGCCGGCACAAATATGCTATAAATTGATTTCCGTTGTGAAAATCCCCATACCCAGCCGATGACATACAATGGAGCCACAATCAAAAATACCAGGACCCCACCAACTTTTCCAAGACCGTCATCTCCCCAATAACCAACGATTAGCCGGGCATAAGCCATCGCATGATCAGGAAACACGCTCCAATGGTACATAGTGAGGATTTCGGCATAGCCCGCCTCTGAATGAACAAAATGTCTTTGTACAAGGGCCAGCGCCGCAAATGTCGCCGTGATTACAATCGATGCGCCTGAAATTCGTCTATGCCGCAAAATGTCGAATAAGATGAATACCGGAATCAACAACCCCCCAACCTCCCGCGCGCCATAGGCAAGATATGTTGCCACGCCGGCCACAAAAGCTAGCAGCATACGCACCCAGGTATCCCCGGTTTCTTCCATTGTCACCAGCGCGACCTCAGCAAGAAGCAACGACAGGAATACGAAGAACATGAATGGTATGTCCGAGACAATTCCGCCCCGCATTCTCCAAAGCCAGGGACTTAAACCCATGGCACCCATGTACAAATAGGTAAGAATTTTGTTGTCCAGGCGCCGACGCGCATAGACGTAACACAGCGTAAGCATTGCGAGGAAAACCACCACCAGCGTGATCTTCATCGCATGTATGTCCAATCCAAACATCATATAGATCGGCGCAAGGATAAGAGGAAATACGGGCGGATATGCTGTAGGAGATAAATTTGGATTGTATGGATTGGGAATGTAGCCGGTTTGTACATAAACATGGCCCGACGCAATATTCTTTGCGAGCGCAATATACATCGCGAAGTCGTCGCCCCAGCCTATTCCTGGCCGCAAAGTCAAGATATAGATAGCTGCGATAACAAGCAGGTATATTCCAAATATCAGGTAAGGACTGATTGCTTCCAGCGCGCCTTTATTACCAGTTCTCATCGGAAAGGATCCAATATTATAAATTAATTTGGTTGATCACGCCGATTGGCACAAATTACAGAAGCTGGCGCCCGGCAATTAGATTGGATTTTCTTGTCACCGGTGCAGCTCGCTGCTGTTCAATCTACACTGCGCTTCTTGCTCTCCACCTTTAACCTCACAGTGAGTTTTTGATGCCTGATTTGCGCTGGCCAGTCCGCGCGAACTGCTAGCGGCATTTCGCACAACGAACGACTACTCAAGTGGCGGATTCTTGCGTGTTTTGAAGACCATGCTCCGGGACGCGGTAAAGTTGAATGCAAGCCCGGCAATGGACCCGGCAGCAACTCCTAATACCGGCATCCGATGCGCCGTCGCAGAAATGGCGATTAGCCCAAAAAAAATCCCGTTGTTGACCAGCCACCCGAATACGTTGGCAGAGAAGTAACGGGACCACTCGGCATGCCACGACCCATGGCTTGCCCCAAACGTATAGTGCCGATTCAGCCACCACGCCACGGACGTTGCGGCAGGGAACGCGGCCATTTGCCCCAGAGCAGGCCCAATTTTGGGCGCAAGCAGTGCGACCAAACCCGCATTGACCGCGAAGGCGATTGTGCCCACTACGCTGAATCGCAGAAATTGGCCGGCAACGGAAGACCCGCTCAGCTTTGGTATCTTTATATACATGACTCACGCCGCAACAGTGGATGCCCTGCCCACCGATTTACATCGAACAATTGCCAGCTTACTTTCCCGGGTTGCCTTCACTCTCGAAAACAAGATGCTGCAGGTAGGCAAGCAGCCGCGTCTCCTTGCGCCCGCGCGTTACCGTGTCAAGAATAATTCCCGAGAATAGGCTGAGGGCCGCCAGCACCATAATTCCGGTCGACAATACCGCCGTTGGTATGCGCGGCACCAATCCTGTCTGGATATAAGTCACAATGATCGGAATCGAAAGGCCCACAGACATGACGGCCAGGACACCGGCAATGGCTCCGAAAAAGAACAATGGACGCTCGTGCCGCACAAGTTTCAAGATCATTTTTAGAATTCGCCATCCGTCACTGTAGGTCCGTAGTTTACTCGTGGAACCTTCCGGTCTTCCTTTATAGCTTCCATTCATGTGGGCTATGGGCATCGCAAGCTCAAGCGCATGCACGGTCAACTCAGTCTCAATATCAAAACCTTGCGACAGC
>JAKBDW010000093.1:0-3706 GCA_021834245.1 Pseudomonadota bacterium | reverse complement strand
AGCACAGGCAGGAAAACGTTATTTTTCCCGTGCGCGACCTTGAAGTACTTTATGTCAGGAATTGCGCGGGGTCGGGCAATGGAATTCCGCCAACCCCCGTTCCTGAATAAGCTGGAAATGGAATCTATTCTCTATGTCTTGGTCTTGCTGTGTCCAGAACCATAATCCTGCGCATGTCGCTAGATTATGGGTTTTTGGCACTGCTTACCGCATTATTTCTGCAACATTCATTTTCGAAAGTGAACGCGCTGCGCATACCACCAACGCCACCAAATTAGCGTTACAATCAGTGAAGCAGCAAGCCCGACGAACTTTTCGCCACCGGCGTGACTGAATTCCGGGTTCGTCAGCATATCCAGCAGGAAGTTGGCCTGGCCGAACAGGAGAAAGACAAAACCCGCCCGCCATGCGAGCCAATACCGGCGATAGACGCCATAGGACAGGCCGAGCATGAGACCACCCATCAATATGGTAAAACGTTGAAGTGCAGGATCCGTGAAATGGGTCACCACCGCGCCCTGAGGCCCGGCATAGTAGGACTGGATTCCGTTCACGGCCAAAACGATACTCGTCACGCCCATTACTGCGAGGAGCCCGGAGATAATCCGAATTGTCCACGGTATCCGATTATTTGAGATTTGGACGGGGGAGGTAACACTTGCAGGCGCCACCGTTTGCGGCTTTGCCAGCGCGTGCCGAATGACATTGGAAAGCCATGCGGGATCATTGCGGGAAAACCATGCACCGAGACTCACCAGGCCTGTTGCGGCGACCAACATCGCTGCACTCACCAGCAGAATCGGAGTGCCGCGAGAACAGCGGGCGGGTTCCAATATGGAGCTCGCGGTAATGGCTATGATGCCAGCGAACCAGATGCCCATGAATAGCCTTACAAACCAGCTCATTCTAAATTGGCCAATCAAAACGACTGTACCTTTGCGCTGTTCGAAGTGGCCTTTGAATAATGGCTTGAAGGAGTTACCAACCAGCGGTATGACGCGTCGTAGTGACACGCGCGATTCCTTTACGCTCCCGGCAGCCGTCTGCTGGCCGAACACGGAAAATATCGAGAGACGGCGCGTTACCGATCTCAAGCGTTCAACGGATTCCGCCAGGCCGTAGGCGCTTTGAAACTCCACAGTCTCTGAACCAAACCAGATGTTGTTGAGCCAGTTAAACTTTCGCTTTTTTTTGGGAGTCATTGGTTGTCGCCACCATTATAGTCAGATGCACGCTGGCACAAGGTCGTTGTTACAGAATGCGCGAGCCGCGCATCCAACGAAATTTGCGTCCAAAGCGGTAATTGCTGCCTTCGACGCTGAAAACCAGAGTCTGGCCGGGAAAGTTAACTTCGTTCAGTACTTGCTTCTGAACTTCGGCCCGCCGCCTTTTCGCGCCCAGCCAGACGCCGCGAACGGTAAAGCCAAGCACGTAAAGTGGCCGCTCGGGGTAGAACCTGACCTGTTTGCGCACCAGATAGGCCTTGCGCAAATTCCGGATCGTTTTGAGTTTGGCGCGCATTGCGGCGATGGTTGGCTCGTCCAATCCATGGCGCGCATATTTACTCTGTAACTGGATATTGGCCCGCTCCTCTTTTGCCAGTCTGTCCGTTTCGGCGCGCTCAAGCATCTGGGCGTGCCAACGATGCGCCTCATCGCGGTTGCCAGTGCGCCAGTAGTAGTCCCGCAGCGTTTCCGCGCCCGGAAGGTAGGCATTCGCATCGTTTTCCATAGCATATTGCACAAGCGCAATGCCGTGCTCGTCATTGCGCTTGAGCCAACGCACACCGAGCGCGTAGCACAGTATCGGATCTTGCGGTGCCTTCTGCTGCAATGCCTCGAACTGAGCCAGCGCCGCATCCCCATCGGCACGAAACTCCTCGGTATACTGTGCGCGGTCATAAGCCTCGCGCAGTGTAAGCTCCTCGCCGTTGGCGATTTTTTGCTCCAGTTTCGCGAGCTGATCTCGCCCTTTGCGAACCTGCTCATAGCGCTGCCGCCAACTCTCCATCGTGGAAGCAATCCAGCTTTCGTCAAACTGGGCCGTGAGATGCGCAAGGGACGCGCCGAGCAATTTCTCGGCCGACTGACCTGCTTCCGGCGGTGCGTAACGCGGTGTCTCGCCCAGCGCGCTTAGCCGATCCTTGAGGCACGGATGAGTATCGCCGAGGCCGGTTTGTTCCTGCATGGCCTGCTCGATCCACTGGCTGATCGTATCTGGCGGCACGGCACGCGGCAGATCTGCACGCATCTCGTGGTACGGCGCAAAGGCTGGCTGTGGAGTTTCGTCCGCGTGGCGATAAATCTGCGGCCAGTACTGCTGGCTCAGGTAGCTACCCACAACGTGCACGGCAGTAAGCGCCTCGGCGGCTATGGCCGAGCTAGTTGCGCGCACGGAAGCGGCATCGGCTTCGTATTCATGGGCACGCGCAAGGGGAAACGAATAGGCGTTGAAATACGGAGCAAACCGATTGAGAAATGGCTTGAACAGGAAACCGCCCCTTTTCATACGGCTGTCGCCGAACAATCCCATTAACTGGATCCAGCGCCGCCGCTGGCGATAAATCCAGTTGGATAGGCGCCCATGACCTTTTGCCAGGTGACCGAACTCGTGTGCCAGCACCGCCGCGAATTGATCCACCGTGAGCATCTTCGTGAGCGGCAGGCCAATGAGCAGATGATTGTGGTACCAACCGAAAATCCCCAGACGTGGGCGTTGCACCACGCCGGCATTTAATTCCTGCGTGATCAAAACCTGATGAAAGCGCGGAGCCCGTGCGCGCAGGCGCAGTGACTCGATGAGATCGAATAACGCTGGCGCGTCTTTGTGCTCGAGGTGCTTACCTTGAGGTGTCGGCACCTTGACCCACAACGACTTCAACACCGCCCAGAGAAACACGCCCAGTGGCAAAATGATTTTGATCGCCAGAACCTTGAGAAAGACCACGGACGCCAGTGATACCGCAAACAGACCGCCAATCAGCACTAACGCCAAGCTCAGATAGATATTTCCGAGTACCGCAAGTAGCAACACTTTCCGGCGGTATGACTTCGGTTGGTTTCGTGCCTGGCCTTCAAGCTGCTTTACGAGGTTGGCGAATTCTTCATTTGTCATGATTGTTTTCTAGATGCCGGATTTGCAGAACTAATGCGAGGTGCGTGGCTTAATGTAGGTTCTTCTTTGATCCGCATTGTACTGGAATCGCTCAAAATCAGTCTAATCGTGGCAGCGCATGCCGGAAAATCGGCAGGTCGTCGGCTGGCCTGGCCTCCCCCACCATCAGCGCCGGAAGGCCTCTTTGGCAAAGCGCTGTATGATCTCTTTACCTCTTAGCTGATGCTCAGTTTCCATATCGAGGATGACAGAGTCCCAATCAATCCAAATCTGGCCTAAAACGCGATCCGACTCTTTTCCGGGTGCGAGGGAATTGGGCCTTTAGCGCGAACCCTCCCCCGGCCTTCAGCCTCAACCATGCCGGCAAGGCCATCCGGATCGAACCGCACCGATATCTCCGCAACTTGATTATGAACCTGCACCAGGCAAAAACACTCGAGACCTATGATCTGTTGCAACCGAAGCGATGGAAGAAAATGCCCGATCGCCCTCGGTATTGAAGCAAGTGACAGTCAAGCGGATGATAGGAATGCGGATTTCGGATCTTCAGGCAATATCACCCACAACCCAACCCATCGCGGAGGGTTTGCCC
>JAKBDW010000038.1:0-3707 GCA_021834245.1 Pseudomonadota bacterium | reverse complement strand
CCGGCCATGGACGGCGCAATGATCCCGCTGGGCCAGGTCGCGCGCATCAGCATCAGCAAAGGTGCACCCTCGATCCGCACCGAGAACGCCCTGCTCTCGGCCTATATCTACGTGGATATCCGCGACCGCGACATCGGTTCCTACGTGGACGAGGCACGCAAGGCGGTCGCGGCACAGGTAAAGTTCCCGCCCGGCTATTACGCGACCTGGAGCGGCCAGTTCGAGTACATGGAGCGCGCCGCCGCGAAGATGAAGGTCGTGATTCCCATCACGCAGATGATCATCTTCCTGCTGCTTTACCTCAATTTCAAACGCGTCACGGAATCGCTTGTAGTGATGCTTTCCGTACCGTTCGCGCTGGTCGGCGGCATATGGCTGCTATGGCTGCTCGATTACAACCTGAGCGTCGCGGTTGCGGTCGGCTTCATCGCGCTGGCCGGTGTGGCGGCGGAGACAGGCGTGGTAATGCTGATCTATCTGGAACATGCATGGCAGGAAAAATTGGCGGAGTGTGCAGCATACCCTCTCACCAGCCCTCACCCTAACCCTCTCCCGCCTGCGGGAGAGGGGACAATCGAATCGCGAGCGGATGAGCGTTCGGGTCGTTTGCCCACTCGCGACGACCTCCGCGACGCCATCATGCACGGGGCTGTGGAACGTGTACGCCCGAAGATGATGACCGTGGTGGCCATCATGGCCGGACTGCTTCCCATCCTGTGGGGCACGGGCACGGGTTCGGAAGTGATGCGGCGCATCGCGGCACCGATGGTCGGCGGAATGATCTCCTCGGCGGTACTGACGCTGCTGGTGATTCCGGCGATCTATGCGCTGATCAAACAACATTCACTCGATCCTTCGTCCCGCACAACAACATGACAACGACATTCCCATCAACTCACAACATCGAAAAGGAGCAGAAATGAAAGCGTCCTCACTCGCATTTATCCTCGCCATCTCCGCCGCGCTCGGAATGACCCAGGCCTCGGCTCAGGATCACGACATGTCACAGCATCAGTTGACGATGCAAGCTGCGGCCGAACCGGCCAGGCACGAAGGCATCGGCGTGCTTAAAGCCGTGAATGAGCAAGCAGGAAAAGTACAGATCGCGCACGAAGCCATCGCCGGCCTGGGCTGGCCGGCAATGAACATGTGGTTCGCATTGAACTGCCCGTTATCCAAAGATATACGTGTCGGTGATACCGTGCACTTCGAACTGGCGCAGGACGAAGGTAAACATTGGACGGTCGTCGCGATCGAACGTAAATAGACGATTGCGATTCAGTCGCGCAACCGGGGTCTGTTCAGGCTGTATCTGAAAATGCGTTATCTGTAACCGGCCTGATACCAAATTCTTCTGCAAATGTTCTTGTACAAATCATTCGCGATCCACAAGCGATCGTTGCTAACCTATTGTTTAATATTCCACTATCGCCACCCGCCTTGTTTTGTTTGTTGCCGGGTTGATACATTCCGAATTGAGCCGGTTTTCACCCTCTGTTTGGCCTTTGGTTTATGCATGAACTGCAGAAGATGCCGTCGATGAGACAGCCATCTCAGTCAATTCATGTTCAAATTATCTAAGGAGAAGCCATGAGCACAATAAACAACATCTCGGGTTCAAACTATCTATCCTGGCTGCAACAGACTACCAATTCAACAAATTCAGCGGGCTCGACCCAGCAGGTCGGAGGCACAGATTCCGACGGCGACAGCGATGGCAGCGGTGCGGCCGGCGGCTCTGGCGGCGTTGGCAAATCGAGTTTCATCAACTCCATCGTGCAAGCGCTTGAGCAAAGCCTGACGGGCAGTGCCGGCGCTTCGGCCTCCACATCGGGCACCGGTTCGACAACGTCAGCCAATTCCACGGCAACTGCGAATTCTACGCAGAGTCCGGATGCAGCCTTGCAGGCATTTCTGCAAAACCTGTTCGCCTCCATCGGACAGGCCAATGACGCGAGTGCAAGCAATGGCAATAGCGCGGCCAGCGGCACGTCCGCCACGGGATCGACCGGCCATGTCCATCATGGCCATCACGGCGGCGGTGCGGAAATGGCAGCGGGAATTCAAAACCTTCTGCAGCAACTGAATGCCAGCAGCCAAAACACTTCCACTGGTACCGACGGTAATAGCAGTAACGGTTCGAGCGCCATCAGCAGCCTGAATTCCAGCTTCCAGAATCTGGTCAATTCACTGGACGCGAGTCAGGGACAAAGTGCGGCAGCGGCCAATGCGCCTTCACTGCAGACTTTCCTGCAAAACCTGATGCAGAACATTGGAAACGTGCAAAACATGACTGGCTCGGTGATCAGCACGCAGGCGTGATATTTACTTTATTGCCTGATGTATCGGAAGCCTGCTCCGGATGGAGCAGGTTTTTTTGTGATCAGTACTGAAACCGGCGGACGACATAGCAAAGCGATCGAGCCGACTACGCAGCGCCTGCCCTATTGTTTGATATCCTGCCCTGTAACACCGGCAGGAAGCGCGCCCGGCAAGTATGCACGGCCGACGAAGTGGCGCGGACGGCCTCCCGATTCGATCACCAGGTCCGGGTCATGCTGGTTGTAGACACGTTGGCCTGCGTGCCTGTTTTGCGCCTGGCGCGCGATCATCGTATCGAAATGCGTACCCATCAATTGCCGCAGGTCGGGCATGAACGGCCCCAACCAGGTGACCGCGAACACCGTGCCTGCGCTGGACACATATTGGCGGACGCGCGTACCGGTGGGCAAGATCGTTTCATGCACGGTGTAGCTGCCGCCGGCCGATGACGTCTGGACGGCAGCCTGCGCCGCCTTCATGTGCAAACGATCCGTCTCGACACTTGCGGCATCGCCACCCAGCACTGCACGGGCTGGTGCGGCATAGCAAATCGCAGCCAGCATCAGCAACGCTGGCAGCGAGCAGTTCACCCCTACGGCATTTGGTGTTTCATTCATATTTTCAGTGTGCATATGAGTATCCATTCTTCCTTGAGCCCGTAAACACAATTGCGTGAAGGCGATCTCGCATTCCGACATACTTTGAAACAAGCTGCGTTGCCTCGTTATTGATCCGGCACACATTATCCAAGAATCCGTTCGCATTGAGCTTGTCGAAATGTGAATGGATTCTTGTGCTTCGACAGGCTCAGCACGAACGGCAATGAGGTTCAAAGCATACCGGATCAATAGTACGCAAAATAAGGGCCGGGCGTTCCGCCCGGAGGCGCAGGTTTTCCTTGGATAGCCGTATATACAGTTCTCCCGAAAAAGAACGGGAGTCCCCAGTCAAAATAGCCGCTTGCCGTGCCACCGATATTTGCCGCAACCGCACCTGATGAAAGCTGGTAAAGGCTCACGATACTGAATGACACCGTACCTTGGGCTCCCCCGGTTGCTGCAGTATTGATTGCACTCAGAGGTGGAAGCGTGGAAGAAGGACAGTACCATGTGGTGGACGCACATAATGCGATGGTCGGATCGTTAAAGAACACACCGTTGGAACCGCTATCAATGAAGCTCGTGTAAGTGCTTCCGTTGTATGAGGTGGTGATGGTTCCGAATGCATCGGTTGCATACACCTGCGCAGTACTCACCAACGCGTTGTTCGTCTGCGTGCCTATGCCAAAAAACAAAGTGCCATTAAGTGCGCTCGCTCCGGATGAACCGACACCGGGAAGCTGGATCACCACGCCATTGTTGTCTACCGGCAATGCATCTACAGGA
>JAKBDW010000357.1:0-3713 GCA_021834245.1 Pseudomonadota bacterium | reverse complement strand
TAGCTTTTGGGGTATCTTTTTAGACGCTCTCTCGATTTATTCCAGTACTCACGCGCATGACACGCGAATACGGTAGCGTCCCTGGCCACCACCACACCGTTTCAGGCTGCTCCAGCCCATTCCAGAAATCGCATAAATCCTTAATTTTCAACGTTACTTTATTCCAGAGTGTACCCGCCTGTTCCTTGCCAGCCCACGCGGCATGCGGGCAACATTGGGGGCAAGTCAACAATTCCTAAAGATGGTTGCCCCCACGCCGGATCGGAACTGCCCCAAATGCCGCTGACTGATACTCAGATTTGAAACGCGACGCCCGGCTTGAGATCGCTCCCCTTTTTTGCCAGCCATGGCACGGCATGGGGACCGGAGAACGAACGAGGCAAAGGGATGACTTTTCAGTTTTGCCAGCATTGGCAAGGATGAGTATCAGGCGCCAACATATACTTTGTTACCCTCGGCAAAGCGCCCAATGGAAAAGCCAAACAACTCCTGGATCAGCTGACTGAATTACCGCAGAAGTTCTCCCAAAAGAATGGCGCCGCACGCTGCTTCACTTCGCCCGAGTTGCGCGTGTCAGCCAATGCCCAGTCTGGTGGAGAGCGCGACCAAGATCTTCCGAGCCTCTTCAGTTCGGATGTCGCACTCCTCCGGCAGGCGCATCTCGATGATCCTGCCCAGCCGATCGACCAGGTCGGACATCGACTCTGTGCCAGCCCGAGTCCGCAATTGGCGCACCAGTACATCCACAACTCGATCTTTGAAGTCCTCGGTCGCAGTTTTGACGACTCGAACCTGGGCCCGACCGAATCCCGTGCCGGGCACCTCTACAATCGGTTCTATTTCTCCCTCCCGTCCCACCACTTTGCGTCCCCTCTTGCGGTCTGGCACGACCCCATTAGCCATCGACTTGATAAGTCTGTAAAGCGTCCGAGTGCTTGACCCCAGGCTGGATGCTATTAGCGCAAAGGCTCGGCCCCACCGGCTACCCCGACCTTTGGGCCAGTGCTGCTTATAAGCAACACTGGCTGCGATGAAATCCTTGACCACAACGACAATTGGCAGGATCGTCGCGATCAGCTTGCCTCGATCGCGTTCAATCGCCGAGCCATCACACCCCTCTGCCAGAGGCGGTTCGATCGCGCGCAGTTTTTCTGCAAGTTCTTGCAGCTCGGGCGGATCGGCCTGTACAGGTAGTTGCATGCGTGCCCAAGGGGATATGTTTGCTCGCCCACCAACTTGGGCAAACTACAATCCTGCTCGAAGTTACCGCCTACTTGGCTCTGGACGTAATGGCTACGGGAACAAAATCCGCACGTGAGAAAAAATATTGCCACGCTGACAGGTCCATCTGTGTAGTTCAACAGCTTTCGCCGTAGTGGACAGGTGTAGGTGAAGGTCCGTTGTGCGAGTAACGGAATCGACGTGCGGGGGCAGGATTGGGATGAGGATGTTCGAATCTGTTCTGTGCAAAGGGAGCGCCGGTTACGTCACGTTCTTGGTTCCACCGCATCATCTTGCGCTGATGATCGTCGATGACGAATACAAGACGACAGCCTAGTAGCCGCGACTCAAGACATAATTATCTGCAGTAGTGTCCGGTTCGTTTGTTTGGTTTTTTCCGCAAGCTCTTTCCTGACAGTTGCATCCAGCACATTCCGGGTGTCCACGATTTGAATCGCCGTCGGTCTGTTTACGATGCTTTCGGGTCTGATCGACCCGGAGGCCGGCATGAACGTGGGCAAGACGCTGTTCGCGCAGGTGATGGAGTTCGTGCCGTGGAAGACCTTCGGCCGCATCGTGACACGGCAGCAGGGCGATCGGGGCGTGCGGACTCTCAACTGCGCTGAGTTGTTTCGCATCCTGGCCTTTTCGCAACTGACCTGGCGCGAGTCGTTGCGCGATATTGAAGCCTGTCTGGCCGCCAACCAAGCCAAGCTGTTTCACATGGGACTGGGTTCGTCTCCCGCTCGCTCCACACTATCGGATGCGTTCAACCAGCGCGATTGGTGCATCTACCACGCCTTGGCGTTGCGCCTGATTGCACGCGCTCGTGCGCTATATGCCGATGAACCGGCACTGCTGGACCTGGATGCCGCCGTCTATGCGCTGGACTCGACGACCATCGATCTTTGCCTGAGCATCTTTTCCTGGGCGCCGTTCCGCTCCACCAAGGCGGCCATCAAGCTGCACACGTTGCTGGATCTGCGCGGATCGATCCCCACCTTCATCCATATCAGTTCCGGCAAGCTGCACGACGTCAACGTGCTGGATATGCTTCCCCTCGAAGCGGGAAGCTTCTATGTGATGGACCGCGGCTATCTCGACTACCAGCGTCTCTACGCCATGCATCAGGCCGGCGTCTTCTTCGTCACCCGCGCCAAGGAGGGCATGGATGCAAGGCGCATTTACTCTGCCGCCACAGATCGCTCCAACGGCATCATCTGCGACCAGGGCGTCATGCTCAACGGCTTCTACGCCGCGCAACACTACCCGGAACATCTGCGCCGCATTCGTTTCAAAGACGCCGAGTCCGGCAAAACCCTGGTCTTGCTGACCAACAACACGGCGCTGCCGGCGCTGACCGTCGCCGCGCTCTATAAAAGCCGCTGGCAGGTCGAGTTGTTCTTCAAATGGATCAAGCAGCACTTGCGCATCAAGCGATTCCTCGGCACCAGCGAGAACGCGGTCAAGACTCAGATCTGGTGCGCCGTCGCCATCTATGTCCTCATCGCTATCGTCAGGAAGGAACTCAAACTCGACGCCTCGCTCTACACTTGTCTACAGATTTTGAGTGTGTCCCTGTTCGAGAAAACCCAGATTTCATGCGCCCTTCAGCCCTATCTCGACAGTTCCACTAATCTAACGTCTGCCAACCAATTGATCCTGTTCGACTTCTAACCGGACACTACTGTGGAAATATTTGGAATCTCAGCTCGCGGAGATTCTACATTGGCTCAATCGGTCGCAAATTAATTGGGCCTTTGATTGCTCGGGGATACCAAAAGAGTCAGATGTATACAGGATTGGTTCTCGAACCTAGGACCATTCCCGGCACCAATGTGACAGGTAGTTCGAGAAAGTGCCGCAGAAGTTTATTCAGACTGCTTTCCCGCAGCAATGTTTGAACTTATTCTTGCTGCCGCATGGGCATGGATCGTTCCGCCCGACTTATGTGAAGACATCACGCACATCCTGCTCGGCTACCCAGCGCATCACGTTGGCAGGGGTGCGACCTCCGGCTAACTCTGCTGCCATAAAGCGCATGTAGGGATCGACGTGACGGAAAAACATCTTATACCCAGCACAGAGATAATTCAGGCCAGCCTCACCCTCCGGGGTCTTTAGAAATCGGTGCTTGGGGCACTCGCCGTTGCAGGCAAAGCGCACGTCGTACTCCCGGCAGTAGCGCGGCAGAGTCGACTCCTTAGCCTCGCCAAATCTATGCTGCTGCTCGCTTTCGACCAGTGACTGTAGCGGGAAGTCCATGATGTTGCCCAGCCGGTTCTGTGGGAATACAAAATGATCGCAGGAGTAGACGTCGCCGCAATGCTCGATGGCGAGAGCCGCGCCGCACTGCCGACGGAAAACACACAGGCTCGCCTCCATCCCTGTCCACATTTCGAGACTCACATCAAAGAGCTGAATGAAATAACGGCCCACATCCTGTCGTACCCACTCATCGAAGATCGCGCACATAAAACGCCCGAACTGCC
>JAKBDW010000202.1:0-3724 GCA_021834245.1 Pseudomonadota bacterium | reverse complement strand
TCGTGAGGTGACGTAGCCGGCGTCGGCCGCGCGTTTCATCAGCGCCAGTTCGCGGTTGCCGGAAAGGGTAATGTCGAGCGCGAAGCTGTCACCGGCGAGCCAGCAGGCGCTCTTGCTCTACGACGGCAGCCCGGCCTGCCTGAATCGGGTTAAGGCTGCCTCCGGCGGCGAGGGTGTCGGGCGATACGACCGAAATGCGCGGCGACAGCCAGCGATCTGCAAGGGTAGTTTTGCCGACGCCGTTTGGGGCGGCGACGGTCCAGGGTTGCGGCATCAGATGTCCCGAATGACGGATACCCTGCCGTCGGCGCTCACCGATACCAGTGGCTTGCGGCCGTCCGGGTACTTCTTCGCCAGATCTTCCGGGAAACGCGCATCGCCGTAGTAAATGGGGCGACCGGCGTCAAGATGCTGCTGGGCCGCCTGGCCGTCGTCGCTCGTCATCGCCCGCTCGAGCTCCGGCGAAGCGAAAAAAAGTTCGGCTTGTCTTTGCGATTGCGCTGCTGTGGGCATATTGCCTCCTGCTATCGGATGAAATTGCACTCACCGCAATCATATGTTTTGGTTTCAGGGTACGGACACACCCAATCCCCGTCAATCACTACTTCCGGTTTCATTACGCCGTGTCGCCGCGGCCGAAAAGAAAGAAATCCATCACAACTTCCGGATACCCATTTTCCCCTCGGAGTCCGTCCGACTAACCCATCCCGACAGGGATGACAATGTTGGCCGGAAGGATGGAACGGATACCGGTTTCGGGTGTGGCGACGGCAAAAGGCCGTCAGCCCATCGCCGTTTTCAGTTTCAAGAGGTTGTGGGCGGTACAGATCAGGCTCCATTCGCCCCGCGCTTTCCGTAGCCCCCGCAGCAGGAACTGCAGCAGGAACTGTCGAAAGCCTTGGGTCTCTTGATCGGCCCGAACACTGGTTCCACCACCTGTTTGCGTAGCCGGTAGCGGCTTTTCCAGCCCCCTTGCCGGAGTGTGCGGTGCATAGCCTGTACGGAGAGTGATCGACTGCGGATTTCCTGACCCGCCGCACCTATGGCGCACCCGGCCGGTGGCGACATAGCCCCGGATGCGGTGACGCTTCAAGGTCTTCAGATTGTGCTCCGAGCAGCAGCCGATATCGGCCGAGGGTTCGCGGGCCTGACGGTCCGTGTTCTGCTTGATGCGCTCAAGCATCCCTGGCCGCTGTGGGGCATCGGCGCCGTGGGCATTGAGATGCTGGGCTACGATGATCTGGGATCGGCATCGACTGCGATCTGGGCGTTATAGCCCTGGACGAAGCCGTCGGCGGTCTTCAGGATCCGGGAGTCGGGATCGGTAAAGTGGCGCTCTCCGTGTCCTTCAAGGCGTCGTCGCCATGCGTTGGGGGCGGCGGGGCCATCGTCCTCACGATCCCCCTGCGCGGCCCGTGTTTCGGCCTCGAGGGCTTGTCGGGCGCTTTGGATCTACGTGAGGCGCGCCCGCTTCTTTGCGACCCACTCGGGCAGTTCGTCACCGGTTGAGGCTTGCAGCCGACGGTCATCCTCGGCGTCCTGCCGTCCGGCGGTTTCGAACCAGCTCCACGTTTCTTCTGCGAGCGTAGCCTCGGTCGTCTGCATCCGCCCATAGCTCATGGCTTTGTGTTTGGAGGCACAGGCTTTGACCTCCGTGCCGTCCAGGGCCACATGCCCAAGCCGCATAAGCCCGGCCTTCTGGCAGAGTCTCAAGACCTGCACGAACAAACCTTCCAACGCTTCAAGATGATGTTTGCAAAAATCGCTCACGGTGCGAAATTTGCGCTGATTCAAGGCGGTGACCGCCATGAAGTCCACGCGCTCGCAGAAGGCCTTGGCGATCCCTCGGTAGGGATAGACTGCCCTGGCAGTAACCATAGAGCGGCAACGCCGTCCTCATCACCGAGTCATATGGCGGATAGCCCTTTTCTTCGGTGTAGACGCTCAGAATCGCGAAAAGATCGAGCTCCGGGGAAACCTAGTCGCGGATAAGTTGGGCCCCGTGCTCTTCCGGGAGGAATTCTTGGCGAGAAGCCGGAAGTAACAGCACCTGATCAAAGTTCTCCTCCCGGAAGGTCTTCGTCATTCGTTGACTCCAACAATACCGATCTGGAGTATGTTTTAGCACAGAATATCCGGTTATTTCAGCGGCTTAGGAGAAGATATTACTCGGTGAAGCTCTTAGGTCTAAAATTGGTAATTGCGCGAAATTCTTGATCGCAAACAGATCAATGTCGTGCGCGCCATGCCTAAGCGCTGGTGCATCTGCGTGATGTGCGCCAAGGTCGAGCCGATGAAGGAAGTGGCGCAGATGGTCCACTTCCATTTGGAGGATATCGTGGCCTGGGCGCAGACGCGCCAGACCAATGGGTTTCTGGAGGCCATCAATGGCCTGTGCAAGCCCGTCAGGCGCCGTGCCCGCAGCTTCGCATGCATCGCTACGATCAAAACCGTCATTTTCTTACCCGCTGAAAATCTCAACTTTTACGCCAAACGTTCATGTCGCCTAACTCACTTGCAATTTAATACATCCATGACTAAAGTTACGCTTAGGAATGGTGCTTGTTTTAGGGATAAATAAACATCTGAACGCCCAGAACGTTCGGGGTGCCATTTGGAGGGGGGAGTATGGTGAGAAAGCTTACAGTAATGACTGATGGGGTCATAGTATCAACGAACACATTGAGGTGCAGGTTCGTCGCAGAGCACAAAGCCAGGCGACGACTGATATTGTCACCAGATTGCCCCCACAGCTTGCGAACAGTGGATTGGTTGCGGCAAGCCAGGCGGCTCCCATAGCAGCGCCGTCAGCGGCAAAATTCTAGTAGTTCACATCGAAATTCACGATTTGGCTGCAATTTATAGGAAGGAACGCAATCATGAAACCTCTATTAAAAGCGAACTGTTCTTGGCACGCCGCCTTGCTGAGCGGAGTCGTACTGGTGTCACTTGCGGGTTGCGCAGATACACAACTTCCGGGGACTCCGATTGGTTTTAACGCTAACCATCAGATGGTCTACCAATATTGCACCAACGGCGGAAAATGCATAAGGTCTCTTTACCCGACAATGGATGCCTACGCGTTTTATTACCAGACATCGCATTAACTGGACTGCGTAGGACCATAATTAGACCGCTGCCTGATTTAGCCGTGCTCACCTGGGGTGTCTTTTTCTGCCAAAGTGTTGGTGTAGACGCATACGGTAAGCTTGTGAGTTTCCAGTAGGGGGCAAAATTCGAGCAGCGCCGTGGCACCAGGTACAGGTTGCCGCGGCAGAACGATACGCACGAAACCGCGGATCGCCTGGCTAAGTTTTAAGGCGCGTTCCAGTTCGGACGTTTAAAAGTGCGAAAATAGCTACGTGTGTTCATGTGTTTAATGTTGCAGCAAAAAATCGAAGAGAGTCGCAGGAAATTAAAGTTTATGGTAAATAGAGCCCGTTTAAATACAGGTGTCGATCGGGGTAGTTAATAGGGTGGTTCTTGCGCGCTCAAAATCAATGTTTTGCGCAAGCCCACTAAATTAGCGGATAATTCGGAAACTTGTGGTTTTCGAGGTCTTAAAGCCTAAGAACCCAAAAAACTAAAGGACATCAAACAAAAAAATTGCGTGCGCCACCGTTATCCTGATTGCGACATTCTTTTGCTTGGCTGGAATGCGGTGGCAACCTCAGCGATTAACGTATTGCGTGAGGACCTGCAACGAGAATTGGCTGAGCTGCCT
>JAKBDW010000050.1:0-3724 GCA_021834245.1 Pseudomonadota bacterium | reverse complement strand
ATGGATCATGACAGCAATAAAACACCAGGCGACGTAGCTCTCCCTAGCAAGTTGCACGTAAGGCGCGCTTGGCTACGCCGAGTCGGGGCCGCGGGAACGTTGTTTTTTTTGGCCAAGGGCCTGCTCTGGATTCTGGTACCCGCGCTGCTAGCCTGGTTCGGTCGCTAGATGACATCAGCGACAAGCCGCCGCAACAACGGAAAAGGAGTCGACCATGGGCATCGCAGACATTGATTGTGAAGCCGGAAGGGCCTTGGGGTGTCGAACCTTCTGTTGCCGGCTGCTGGTGCGACTGGATCAGGACGAGCGCGTGCCCCCCGATGGCGCTCAACCCGCAAAAGGGTTCATCGACAAGGATGCCGACGGCTGGTGTGTGCATCTAGACCGCGCCACCCAGCGCTGCGGTATCTGGGAAAAACGCCCGCGCATCTGTCGCGAATATCACTGCAACGACGACATGATGTTGCAGGCTGCGCTGCAAGTCGGTTGCACAAGCATTGTGCAGCTTGCGCAGACGGCGGCGCGCATGACGTTGCCACGCGAATGTTTCGTGCGGGTGCCTCAGAAACGCTGACACAGATTATATTTCTCTGCTTGCGAACAGGGTGCTACAAAATGCCGCAATTGAAATACGACAACAGACTCTTCAACAGCCGTGAGGGCGAGACGGTGCTGGAGGCCTCTTTGAGAAACGGCGTGGTACTGCCGTTTTCCTGTCGCAGCGGGATTTGCCAGGTCTGTCTGCAGCGCTGCGTCAGCGGTTGCTTGCCGGAGGCCGCGCAGCGCGGAGTGAAACCTGAGCTTCGCGCCAAAGGTTATTTTCTTCCATGTTGCTGCATGCCTACCGGCGACATGGTGATAGCGCCACCGTGCGACGAAGACCTGTTTACTTCGGCAATCGTACACGACAAGCGCGCGTTGACCGACGAAATCTGCCAGGTTCTGCTGGATACTGGAGGCGGCTTCGGCGGTCGCGCTGGCCAATTCATAAACTTGCGCCAGCCGGGCGGAGTTGCGCGCAGCTACTCGCTCGCTGCGGATCCGGTAGCGGATTATTTTCTGGAACTACATGTGCGACGCATGCCTGGAGGGCAGCTCAGCAACTGGATATTCCATGAACTCAAAGTTGGCGATGTCGTCGATATCCAGGGTCCCATGGGGTGCAATTATTATGCGGCTGGTGATAGTCAGCAGCCGCTACTGTTGATCGGTAGTGGCACTGGGCTCGCGCCGCTGCTTGGGATCGTGCGCGACGCGTTGGTGCGAGGCCATTGCGGCGACATCTTTCTCTATCACGGGGTGCGGGACCCGTACAGACTTTATATGCACCACGCGCTGCTGGAGCTTGGCGCCAAACACGCCAATTTTCACTATGTGCCCTGTGTTTCCGGGGCGAAGAGTGGCGTCGGTACGGTGCGCGGACGTGCACATGAAGTCGCACTGGCGCAATGTCCGGACCTGCGAGGTTGGCGCGTGCATCTGGCAGGGCGCGCTGAAATGGTGTTTGCAGCCGAGCGGCAGGCGCTAAAGGCCGGTGCCGCGCCGGCGGAGGTCTTTGCCGATGCATTCGAACTCACCGATCGGCGCCGCAAGCCACGCGGCACCGCAGCAAGCGATCGACGCTCCCGGCCACTTCCGGACCCCGAGATGTGGGAGGCCCTGGGTCAAGGCGAACTCATGGGCAGCATTCTTGAAGACTTTTACACGCGAGTTTTTGAGGACCCTTTGTTGTCGCCGTATTTTCGCGGCGTGACAAAGCGGCGCTTGGTCGAAAAAGTGTACTCGTTTATGTGTCAGATTTTTACCGGAACCCAATACTATTTTGGGGATAGACCACGGAATGCGCATCACTGGATGGTGATTCCGGACGATCTTTTTGATCATCGCGAACGTCTCATGCGCGACAGTCTGCGACGCCATAATTTGGCGCCACATCTTATTGCGCGCTGGTTGGCAATTGAGGAGAGTTTCCGGCCGGATATCGTCAAAACGGAACCTTGGCCGCGCGTTGTCGGCGGCGTGGCTTTGCCCATGGAAGGTTTTGACGAGATAGTGCTCGACGTCGGCTCCATCTGCGACAGTTGTGGCGCGGAAATCAGTGCCGGAACACGGGTTCGCTACCATGTACGGCTAGGTAGCACTTATTGCCCCTGCTGTCACAGTGCCTGAGGCCATGGTGGTTCGATGACAAATGTTCCAGCACGTTCCGGTAATCCGATTCCGGCTTACCTTGTCCCCACTCCGGCCGGCGTCGGGTTTGCGCTGGGTGCGCCAGATCCAGATCCGGCACGATTAGTGCTGAATGCGCTCTTGCGCGGTGGGTCAAGCCGTCCTATGCCGCTGGCGATGCTTGCTGAAGTCTCCGGCATCGGGGACAGAAAATCGCTGGGGGCGATTCTCTTCGCATTGCAGCGTGATGGAAAGCTTAGCGGAGATGTGGAGCCTCTGGCGGTGGCACGTGAACCGCTTGGCGATGCGGTTCCGCCGCTTCTGGAAGCCATGTCGACAGATGGTCGCGGCGTGCTCGCCGACGACCACGGCCTTTGCTACGCCTTCGCCGGTTATTCTTGCGACGAGGCGCAACGCCTGGCAGCTTGTGCACCATCGGCGTGGCAGCTTTTGCGCCGACATCGCGAGCATGTCATTGGAGCAGCGAATCGCGAAACCTATACTCTGGCACTGCTCGATGAAACGGCCGGCGCTCGCCTCATAATACGGCCGCTTTTTGTCGGCGAGCAGGTATTTCATCTGTGTCTCTCCGGATTGGCGCATCCGAATTCCCCGGCGCTTACCAAACTCGGTGCATTGTTGCTGCGCCGTTACGTCGGGCCATGCTGACCGTATTCTTAAGGAGGTGCCCGTGTCGGAAGTGAGTGGACCAGACGGGTTGGAAGCCAGTGGCGAGCGATTGAAAGCGATTCTCGAAGAGTTGCACAGCGAATCCAGGGATGTGCAAGCTTCCATGATAGTCACCCATGATGGGTTGACCATGCTGGTGCTGGGCAGCGTGATCGATCCGGACCGCTTTGGCGCGATGTGTGCCGATCTGTTGTCGCTGTGCCGCTCGGCAGCTGCCGAATTGGAACGCGGACAAATCGAGCAGGTATTGATGAAGGCCACGAGTGGCTATATGTTGTTGACGCCGGCCGGTCAACAGGCGGTGCTTGCGATCATGGCGCGACCAGACACCAATCTGGGCATGCTGCTCATCGACGCAGCCCGCGCCGCCGCCGCAATCCCCGGTTCGCTGTGATTCTCCGGACGAGCCGGTTTTTGCCGGAGCTTGATGCATATCTGTGACGCCCGGAGTGGGCGTTTTGACCGGAGTTGAAGAACAAATGTAAGACGCTACACAGCGATTTCACCTCAACTCTGTGTTCCATTACCCGCGACAGGTCACGGTTCTGATATTGGTGACCGTGATCTGCCAGCTCGTTTTATGATCCAGATCAATGAATTCGATGATTTATCCACCGTCCGAAGGCTGACGTCAGGTCGCCCGTCGCGCGTCTGCTACGCTTGAAGCACGGTGTGCGGTTACACCGATGGTCGGGTAGTGCGCTGCCCGGGTTCGAAACAATTACCTATATAAAGGAGCAAAGCGTGTTGGCCGTTTCATCGAAAACCATCGACGGTTTCGTCCTGATTCTACTGATCGCACTCTGTCTACCACGGTTGAGCGTCGCAGCCGGCAGTGAAGGGAGCAATCCCAAGCAACAACTAC
>JAKBDW010000549.1:0-3726 GCA_021834245.1 Pseudomonadota bacterium | reverse complement strand
ATCTTTCGAGCGTCGAACGCGCGGCAGGATCACGCTCGAACACGCTGCTGACATCTTCTCTCAGGCGCTTGAACATTAGAGCTTCCTAATTAATAGGCGGCAGGCATATTTGTCAAGCATCCCGTCTCCGAGTGCGTTGTACTTCCGTAAGTATGCCACGCAGTATGTTGAGCTCGTTACTGTCGAGCCCAGTTCGATTGAACAGCCGTATCAAACGACGCATGAGTTTGCGTGGATTGGCCGGATCGAGAAATCCGATTTCCTCAAGTACCTGCTGCAGGTGCACATAGAATCGCTCGATATCCTCGCTGCTCGCGAGCGTCACACTCGCCACCGCATTAGCTTCGATTGGATTCGCCGGCAAACTGGCACACCAGACTTCATAAGCCATGATCTGGACAGCACATGCCAGATTGATCGACGAAAACGCGGGGTTGGCCGGGATGTGAACGAGGTAGTGGCAACGGTCGAGCTGTTCATTGGTAAGACCGGTTCTCTCGGCACCAAAAACAAGCGCGACTTCCCCGGGCTGCGCGGATTCAATGATCCTTGCCGCTGCTGATTTTGGGTCGAGCGATGGCCAGGAGATGGAACGAGGCCGGGCACTGGTACCCACAACGAGATGACAGCCTGTCAGCGCCTCTTCCAGGGAAGCGTGAATGCCCGCGCCATCAAGCACATCATCAGCCCCGGCGGCGCGCGCATTTGCCTCCGCGTCCGGAAATCCGGACGGTGCCACCAGGCACAGACGCGTCAGCCCCATGTTTTTCATGGCACGTGCCGTTGCGCCGATGTTGCCGGGATGCGTGGGATGCACCAGCACGACGCGAATATTGGAAAGGGACATTAATCTTCCGGTTGCTGTCAGTAATGATTGCCGCAGTGCTCAGTAATCTAAGAATAAGGGAACACGAACGCCTGAACAAAAATTGACTATGCCCTGTGTCGCAAGTCTCCATATATATAGTCGAGCTTCAACGGGCACTGACGGCCGTGGTCCGCTGCAAGTCCAATCCTACCATTTCCTTGCTAAATGCTTTCGCCACCGGCTAGCGCATTTGGCCGTTTGTTGGGCCTTGCCGCGCCCCTGCGAAAGGCCCGTGTGACGGTGTGGCAAAACACGATTAGCGGCCCAATTGGCCACAATTGATGGCCAGCTCATATCAGCGGTGCCGCTAGCGGAGATCAGTGCCAGTGCCGTCCGGGCCAGGGCGCTTTGTAGATGGACCGGGAACGGTTAAAATGCGCGCCCTTTCTAGGGTTAAGTTCCGCAGGAGCCCAAATGCACCCGATGCTCAACATTGCGATCAAGGCGGCGCGCCGCGCAGGCAAGGTAATCATGCGCCACTTGGAGCAGATCGATCGCCTTGCAGTCGAGAGCAAGGGGCGTAATGACTTTGTCAGCGAGGTAGACCGGTTAGCTGAATCGGAGATTATCGGTGTCATTCGCAGCGCTTATCCGGATCATGCCATTCTTGCCGAGGAGAGCGGCAAGCAGCAGGGCAATGATTTCCTCTGGATCATTGACCCGCTTGATGGCACCACCAACTATTTGCACGGCTATCCGCAGTTTGCTGTATCCATTGCGGTGTACGTGCAAAACAAGGCTAGCCAGGCGGTCGTGTTCGACCCGCTACACAACGAACTGTTCACCGCAGGCCGTGGCGACGGCGCCCAACTTAACGACCGGCGTATTCGCGTCAGCAGCACAAACCGCCTTGAGCGGGCTTTGCTGGGCACCGGCTTTCCGTTCAAATCAATGGACTATCTGGAAAGCTGGATCGACACATTTCGCGTACTGCTACCGCAAACAAGTGGTGTGCGGCGCGCTGGTTCAGCAGCGCTTGACCTGGCGCATGTCGCCTGCGGACGACTAGACGGATTTTGGGAATTTGGGTTGCAGCCATGGGATATGGCTGCTGGTTGCCTGCTGATCCAGGAAGGCGGAGGCCTGGTCGGCGATTTCAGTGGGGAACAAAATTATCTCGAAAATGGCAATCTGGTTGCGGGGAATCCCAAGATCTACCCCGAACTGCTGCGCTTGATCCAACAGAACGTAGCCGAAGAACTGCGTCGCTAAGCCTCAGGATCGAAGTACATCAGCGAAAACCACCTGCTCGAACGCCCCCGTACGCTCTATCACATTTAAGACGCGTACACGGCGTGGAGCCGTCAGGGCCTGAGGATCAACCAGATCCAGATTTTGTCCGACAGCCACCAAGCCGCGCGCCACCAGCAAGGTGGCCGGCTGATGCAATGCCGGTATCGTATCAATGCGCAGTGCCGGCTCGTAGCCGAAGGTGGTCGAGACTGTACCCGACACGGGCAAGACGGCGACCGGAACGACGGCGGGGGCGAGCATTTCCACCCCCATTTCAAGCTGACCAGTTGCCGGACTCTTTAGCCAACGTGCAACTCCCACGCGCCACACGTCTGTGTCTGGGCCCTGAATGCCGAGCAGATCGCCGACCCGCACCTGCGAACCGCGACCAATATGCATGAGCGACAGACCTCCAGCGCTTTCGTCTCGGATGCGCCAGCGGTCGGTGCGAAACATTTCTCCATTGGCGGCTAGCGCGTCAGGCGTCGCGGCTTCCGCGGCCGCCATGTCACCATCCAGATCCACAAACAACTCGCGGCCACTGTCGACTACGGCCATCCCTTGCCAAGCATCTCCGGCCTGTGTCGCCACGGAAGGGGGTACAAACGGCTTCTGCCCGCCACTGAAAAAATGCACTGCCTTGAGACCGACGCATAGGGAAATCTGCGATGCACGCTTGGTGCTGCGAGAATATTGCCGGCGTGCGGCCATACCCCAGAACCGGACCATGCGGCGAAGCATGTCGACGCAGCCAGAATCTACACAATCGGATCCGATATTGAGCTGATCCGCAGTTTCGCCATTTTTGAGCTGATTGAGCAACTCATGCACCGTGCGAGCCAGTCCTATGGTGCTCAGCATTCGCAGATACGGAGCAGCCTTGAGCTTCACATCCTTGGGTATCAACATCGCCGGTGAATCGGCCGACAGATCAATCAGGAAATGACCGACTGGGTCAGTAACGCCCAGTTCTGATTTCACCGAAGCCTTGTCGGCCCAATTGAAAAGAAAGTCATTCACACGCAGACATTCGTTCTGCGGAAGTTGGTAGGGACCGCACAGGGCCAGGAGTACGATGCGCAGGAAGGTGTCGCGTACCGTCACGGTCTCACCCGCATCCTCGCGTGATGCGCTTAGCGGTTCTGTCAAGAACCCTTCTTCTTCGGCAAGTTGATAGAGCGCGTGGATTTCCCGCCATGTACCCGCCGGATAAGGCATGTACACCTGATACGATCGCAGCAGCACTTCGCCGAGTTGATGCATTGCCCTCTCCACCGCAAGCTCGACGGCCGCCTTGCGGCCCCATTTACCGCGCGCACTGAGCAGATCACGTAACACGGCCTTGTATCCGTAGGCCATCTCGTTGTGCAGCTGGCGCAGGAATTCCGCCAATTGATGCGCCTTGGGTGCCAGAGGGAGGCTGAGATGGGCAAACGATGATTGCAGGGCCTTGGATGTCGTGGCCACGGGCCGAGAGTAGAGCTCCATCAGCTCAAGACGTTCCTTCGCGTCGAGCTCTATCCGGTTAAGGTCAAAAACTTGCTTATACAGTCGGCGGGATGTCGCGGCGCTGTCTGCCAGCGGCAAGGACGCCAGCCATGCCTGCGTATCTTTCGGGTGCAGTT
>JAKBDW010000063.1:0-3732 GCA_021834245.1 Pseudomonadota bacterium | reverse complement strand
GATCCAGTCGAGTTTCTATGAAGCCATTGTTGGGCAGGGGCTCAAGCCGGCCGGTGGCCCGACCATTGAGTCGCGTTCCATCGAACGTGGCCACGATCTGAAGTATACGGCGGTGTTCGAAGTCTACCCTGAAATCGGAAAGCTTGATGTTGCCGGCCGTCAGATCGAGCGACCGATAAGCAGCGTCACCGAGGCCGACATCGACCATACGCTGGAATCATTGCGCAAGCAGCGCATGACTTGGCGCGCCACCGAGCGTGCCGCACAGACTGACGATCGCCTGGTGATCGACTTCGAGGGGCGCATCAATGGCGCTCCTTTCGAAGGTGGCAGTGCGTCGGATTTCGCGCTGGTGCTGGGCCGCAAAACCCTGGTTGACGGTTTCGAAGATAACCTGATTGGTGCCAAGGCAGCAGATGTACGCAGCGTGCACGTTCGGTTTCCCGCGGACTACCGTAGTCAGATGCTGGCCGGCCAGGATGTCGATTTCGAAGTGAAAGTCAAAGAGGTCGACGAGCCGGTGCTGCCTGCGGTGGACTCAGAGTTCGCCAAGCAGTTTGGTATCCAGGATGGCAGCGTCGATTCGCTGCGTGCGGAGGTGAGACGCAATCTGGAGCGCGAGTTGCAAGACCAAATTCGTGCGCGCATTCGCGACCAGGTTTTCGAAGCACTCTTGCAGGATAACGAACTGGAAGTTCCCAGCGCCTTGCATGAAGCGGAAATCGACAAGCTGATCGAGCGTGCTGCTGCCAGCCTGGAAGCCCAGGGTGTGGCGCGTGCTAAGGTGCCAGCCGACCGTTCACTCTACGCTGGCCAGGCGCGCCGGCGAGTTGCTCTCGGCCTGATACTGGCCGAAATCGTTAAATCACGCGCAATTGTCGCCGACCCTGCGCTGGTAAGAGCGCGCGTCGAGCGTCTCGCCGAAAGCTACGAGTCGCCGCAGAAGTTCATTGAATGGCACTATGCCGAGCCGGGTCGGCTGGGAGAAATCGAATCACTTGTTCTCGAAGAGCAGGTGGTCGATCTCTTGCTGCAATCGGCGACCATCAAGGACAAGCCGCTGTCCTTGAAGGAACTCACCCAGCAAGCCGATGAAACAAGGCAGGAAGGCTAACGTTTTTTGCAGTCCTTAGAGGAATACAGCATGAGGGATTTCATGAATAACGCCGGTGCCCTGGATACCCGTGGTCTTGGATTGGTACCCATGGTCATTGAAACGACCGGTCGCGGCGAGCGCGCCTACGACATCTATTCGCGCATGCTCAAGGAGCGCCTGGTATTCCTTGTCGGGCCGATTGAGGACTACATGGCGAATCTGGTGGTCGCGCAATTGTTGTTTCTAGAGTCGGAGAACCCGGACAAGGACATCAACCTTTATATCAATTCTCCGGGCGGTGCGGTGAACGCTGGTCTGGCCATCTATGACACCATGCAGTTCATCAAGCCGGATGTCAGTACGGTCTGTATCGGCCAGGCTGCCAGTATGGGCGCGCTGCTTCTGGCGGGCGGGGCCAAAAACAAGCGCTTCTGCCTGCCGCATGCGCGCATGATGATTCACCAGCCTCTCGGCGGTTTCCAGGGGCAGGCCACGGATATTGACATCCACGCCCGGGAAATCCTGCGGGTGCGCGAACGCCTGAACCAGATACTGGTCCGGCATACGGGGCAAAATATGCAGAAAATTGAGCAGGATACCGAGCGAGACAACTTCATGGATGGCTCGGAGGCCGTAAATTACGGCTTGGTTGATGCCGTGATAGAAAAGCGTACCTGACCAAGTTGTGCTATAAAAGGAATTAAATAGCCCGGTAACGGGCTTGCAATTCTGGTTGCGAGCATGCATTTTGAGTTGATCCTGCAGGGCTAGAGCGAGGCTGAGATGGCTGACGACAACCACAATGACCGGGGTAGCGGAAAGGGCGAAAAACTCCTGTACTGTTCGTTCTGTGGCAAGAGCCAGCACGAAGTACGCAAGCTGATTGCCGGTCCATCCGTATTTGTCTGTGACGAGTGCGTCGAGCTGTGTAACGACATTATCCGCGAAGAGGTTCAGGAAGAAGCCAACGCGGCTGTCGCCAAGAATAAGTTTCCTACTCCGCGCGAGATCTGTCAGATCCTGGACGAATACGTAATCGGCCAGTACAACGCCAAGAAGGTGCTGTCGGTTGCCGTTTACAATCACTACAAGCGCATCGAGCATGAAGGCAACATCGGTGACGTCGAACTGTCCAAGAGCAACATACTGCTGATCGGGCCGACCGGCTCCGGCAAGACGCTGCTGGCAGAGACTCTGGCGCGCCTCTTGAATGTGCCGTTCACCATCGCCGATGCCACCACGCTGACCGAAGCCGGTTACGTCGGCGAGGACGTCGAAAACATCATCCAGAAGTTGCTGCAAAAGTGCGACTACGACGTAGAGAAGGCGCAAAGAGGGATTGTGTACATCGACGAGATCGACAAGATCTCGCGCAAGTCCGACAACCCTTCGATTACGCGTGACGTATCTGGCGAAGGCGTACAGCAGGCGTTGCTCAAGCTTATCGAAGGCACCATCGCCTCCGTGCCGCCACAGGGTGGCCGCAAGCATCCGCAGCAGGAATTTCTGCAGGTGGATACGCGCAATATCCTGTTCATTTGCGGCGGTGCCTTTTCCGGTCTAGAAAGGGTTATCCGCGATCGTTCCGAGAAGGGCGGTATTGGTTTCGGTGCGACCATCAAGAGCAAATCGGAAGAAAAGTCCATGGGCGAGGTGCTGCGCGCCGTGGAGCCTGAGGATCTTATCAAGTACGGCTTGATCCCGGAGTTTGTCGGACGTTTGCCGGTTGTCGCCATACTGGATGAGCTGGACGAACAGGCGCTCATCCGCATTCTGACCGAACCCAAGAATGCGCTGATCAAGCAGTACCAGAAGCTCATGAAACTTGAAGGCGTTGAGCTCGAAGTTCGCAGCGACGCCCTGTCCGCCGTGGCGCGGCGCGCCATGGAACGCAAGACCGGCGCACGTGGTCTGCGCTCCATATTGGAAGCCGCGCTGTTGGATACCATGTTCGAGCTGCCTTCTGTCGACAACGTTAAGAAGGTGGTTGTCGAAGAAAACGTCATTAAGGAAAGCGCCAAGCCGCTGGTTATCTACGCGGAGGATGGCGATCAGGGTCAGAAGCGCGTATCGACCCGGCCGTAACGGTAAATTGCTGCGCGAGCGACCGCGCTTGCGCAGTGTATTACCATCCCTGCGATTCCGCCGTGTGTTGGCGGAATCATCAGCGGTCATGTGCCGTTTCTCTGAACGTCTATTGAAATCCCAGACAATTATCCCCAGACTATCTGCACGCGGTTTGTAAGATCGCGCTAAATGGGTACAAAGTGCAGGGGAATCGTGCGGTGTACCGCGGCCCAACCCGGCGCGCCGCAAATGCCAAAACTTGAGGTGTACCATCCATGACGCAAGAGCAAAAGTCCCCAATCGCCCCCGGTTCGGTTATTACGCTCCCGGTGCTGCCACTCCGGGACGTGGTAGTTTTTCCCTACATGGTGATACCACTTTTCGTCGGCCGCAAAAAATCAATCCGCGCGTTGGAACAGGCGATGGAGGCGGGCAAGCAGATCATGCTGGTCGCGCAGCGCAGCGCATCGGATGATGATCCGGCACCGGAACAGATCCACGATATCGGAACCATCGCCAGCATTCTGCAACTGCTTAAACTTCCCGATGGCACGGTAAAGGTGCTCGTC
>JAKBDW010000001.1:0-3733 GCA_021834245.1 Pseudomonadota bacterium | reverse complement strand
GGTGGGGTTTGAGGTACCCAGGTCTCAAAGGCGAGCCCCGGGGCACCCAGCGGAGGCATCGTAATCGCGCCTGCCCCATCGAATCGTTATCCCGGGTGCCCAAATGCGAGGCACCCGGGGCAACCATCTTAAGTGGTTGGATTCACGTCCCTTGGCACCTGGCCCACCCGCCGCTAGGGAACGGCGGGCTTCTTTTTATGTGTTCCTATCGGCCATATTGTTGCTGAATTGGACCCTTGGGCTTTGAAAGTTTTGTTACGGACATTCCGGGTTTGGTGATGATAGTCCCAACAGTAGCGTTATCCGCGTCAACGAAGATAAACGCACCATCTTTCCGCCAAAAATCTTCAGCCTCAAACGTCTTAATCACTTTGCCGTCAACTTCAACTTCAAACAGTGCCATGCTTCCCCCTGCCTACATTATGAGGCGGTTTTATTCGCGCAGCTTGCCAATGTGGGTATGCGCCCTTGAATCAAACCCGAACCACTCGCCATTTTTATCAACACCGGAAGCGGGCGGAATGGTAAGGTTGGCCGCTTGTGCTGCGGCATCGGCAATTTCTTCCCCAACGCGCTCACCATACAGCAGGTCTAATGACCAGCGCCAGCCAGTCACAATGCCGCGCTGGTACTCCATGCCCCGGCTTGTGTTGTCGCGCTCATACGCAGAGTGGAACGCTTCCAGAAAGCTGACACCCTGTTTAACAAGCGCAGCTTTCACTTCCGCTGTTGGTGGTTCCAGCAATTTAGCCATGCCAGTATTGTAGGCCCGTTTCGATTCCGGGGCAGGGGCACCAGTGAAACACTTGCGTAAAACTTGCTTAAATTCTGGCTATTTTTTCGCTAAGTTGTTGATTCTATTTGCGTACCCGACGGGATTTGAACCCGTGTCATCGCCGTGAAAGCGGCGATAAGATTGGACAACATGAAGGCACTGCTGAGAACCAGAACGCATCGGAACGAATTGTAGCAACATTAACGAACACGCTGAGTGCTCCGCAACTGTCCGCGACAGAAATCTTACAGGATCGGCGCAGCAGTGACACCACCCCGCTCGGAGTGGGCTCATGGCAATCTCGTCAGGCGACTTCGAACACGCATCTCAGGTTCAATTCGTCGGGGCTCAAAAGACCGAACAAAAGGCCGCGGATATACAGTACGCTCCCAACCTGGCCCTAAACTTCGGCTTTGTGACCTTGCCCTCATAGTGCATCGTTTTGCGGGGGCACGGTCAACTTGCCCAATTAACCGTAAATTGTCTGTCCACGCGGGCTGTTTACCTGTTAAGAGTGCGGTTTTGATGCCGATCTCCTGGCGCGTTAAGATGGACCGCCCAGGCCCACAGCGGATCAGGTTCCGAGCGACACTGATCTAACGCCTGCACCTAGTTTTATGAGCAAGTAGCTTGTCGAGAATGGCCTGAAATATACGCTCCAGTGCCCTCTCTGAAGTTGGCATCGTCACCGGTAAATTTATCCCGGTCTTACGTTTTCAACATAACCCTTGCGCGCGTTGAATGGTCGTCGTTCCGCGAAGCACATGTGGACGTATTTCGATGACAGCTTCCACTGAGGGTCAACGAACCCTCTAGCGGAGTTGGCGAGAGCAGGGCGAACGATGACAGGCACGTGACTCAAATCACCCCTAACCCAAGCCCTCCTAAACAATTGGGTCTCCCATGCGATTCCCTCCGGCGAACCTTCCCAGGTGGTTCATTCGAAGTTGGCGGCGACTGGTGTGTCAGGGGGGGGGCAGCGGGAAAGCCGAGTCCGATTTTGGCGAGGACGACGTGGGGCGTGATGCGAGTACCGGCGAGTCAAATATGAACATGAATTGACCTCAGGGTGGAAGAACGTAGCAAACCAGCCCAAGAGGTGCAATGCAACTTTATGGAGGATGGATCGTGACGTGGAAAAGATTCTTGGCAATTCTTGTTTTAGTGGCGTTCAGCATGGCGGGACTAGGGTTCGCGCAATCTGATCTGGCGTCAATTACCGGGGCGGTGAAAGATTCGACCGGGGCGGTAATACCCGGGGCACAAGTGACGGTAACGAATCTCAGTACAAATCTGACTGTGCAGGTAAAAACCAATGCACTTGGGCTCTATACGGCTTTGAATCTCCCGACTGGCGGGCCCTACCAGGTGACGATCCAAAGGGAAGGCTTCGCAACCTTTCAGCGCGGGCAGATCAACCTTCGGGTGGGGCAGATTGCCGAAGTAAATGCGGATCTTACAGTTGGCGCGAAGGATGAGACTGTGGTCGTGACGATGCAGGCGCCGCTTTTGCAGACTGAGTCCGCAACGCTTGGAACGAGCATGACGAGCAGCGAAGTGACCAATCTGCCGCTGAATATTGATGGCGGGCGTTCCATTTCTGCATTCATGTTTAACTACGTTCCTGGCGTGCAGGGCAGCGACTACTATTCGCATATCAACGGCAGCCTGGCGGACAGCAAGGAAGTAATGATCGACGGAACCTCGGCCGTGTCGCAGATCGGCGGATACCTGGGCGAGTCGCAGCCGCCAATGGAATCGATTGGCGAGTTCCAGGCCGATACTGCCGGAACCACCGCCGATGAAGGCAAGACCGGCGGCGGCGTTTTTCACTATGAGATGAAGTCGGGCACGAACACGCTGCACGGCAGCCTCTTCGGATTCATGCATAATCAGGTCCTTGATGCCAACAGCTGGGAGAGCAAATATCAACTCGCCACGCACATGGCATCTGATCCGTCCAACGCCGACGAGTGGAACAGGATTTACGGACAGCCTACCGACACAATGTCTCAATGGGGCGGCAGCATCGGCGGCAAGATCATCAAGGACAAGCTTTTCTACTTTGGCGCCTTCGAGCGCTACATGTTTTCCAGTTGGGCACTTGGGCAGTTGAGCAACACCGTCCCGAACGCGGCCTTCCTCGGAGGTGACCTGAGCGCGCTGCTGGACAAGAGCACGATCCTCGGGACCGACGGCGAGGGCAACCCGATCTACCAGGGAGCAATCTTCGATCCGACGACGGGCAATGTCTTCGTCGACAATCAGATTCCCGTCACTCGATTCAGCACGACTTCGCAGAAGGTCATCGCTCTCTACCAGAAGTACTACAAGCCCGATAGCACCGCCGTGGGACCCAACGAGCTGACGCCGCTGAACGGCACACCCTGGCAGCACATCAACGAAGGCAGCGTGAAGATCGACTACAACCTCTCCGAGAAGAACCGGCTCTTTGGCTCGTATGTCTACAATTCCACTCCACGCTTTATCTACTCCGGGCATGTATGGACTTCGACCGCGCCGAATGGCGGTCCGATGACCAATCTGATGAGCCACTTTGTTCATGCGCCATCGGCGCGCATCAGCGATATCCAGACTTTCACGTCGAATGTGCTGAACACGGCGCGATTCACCGTGAACCGCTTCTACAACCCCAGCAAGGCGTCAAGCCAATCGGGGAAGTGGGATCAGGCGCTGGGCCTGGGCGATTTCGGCGCGGGCAACTTTCCGGTCGTCAACTTTGATGGCGTTTCTTACAACGGCGACTACAATATGACCGGGCTGGGTAGTCAATTCAACGACTTCTACGCAGCCACCACCATCATCTACAACGACGATGTTTCGTGGGTGAGAGGGCGCCACACCATGAAGTTCGGTGGCGAGTACCGAGCCATGCAATTCAACAGTCATGGCGACGAAAACGTCCTGTCGACCACCTTTGACGCAGCGCAAACGGGT
>JAKBDW010000550.1:0-3743 GCA_021834245.1 Pseudomonadota bacterium | reverse complement strand
AAGTGGTAAGGTGCGCATTACCATGCTGTCGGCATCCGACCGGCACATGTACCAGCCAGGACTTCTCTACGTCGCTGTCGGCAGCATGATGCCGGACGAACTCTATCGCGATCAGGCGAGCTTGCTGGAACCTGGAATTGATTTTCGTGTCGATCCAGTCGAACAGTTCATGCTCGACAAGCGACAGGTCAAGACCAAGAGCGGTGCGACCCATGAGTACGATATTCTTGTCATTGCCACCGGATCGCGCATTGCCCCGGAAACCATTCCTGGTTTGGCCGAAAATGCCGAAATGTTCTATACCGAGGAAGGCGCGGTCAAAATGCTCAAGCGTCTGCGCGAATTCCAAGGCGGGCGCGTGGTGATCACCGTAGGTGTGCCGCACAAGTGCCCCATGGCACCACTCGAAATCACCTTTATGCTGAACGATTTCTTCAAGGAGCGCGGCATCCGGGACAAGGTGCAGCTGCATTACACGTATCCCATCGGGCGCGTGCACAGCCTGGAGAACGTCGCAAAATGGGCGGCGCCGGAATTCGACCGCCTCGGTATTACTTACGAAACGCTGTTCAACATGAAGGAAGTGGACGGAAAGAACAAGGAGCTCAAGAGCGAAGAGGGGTCATCGACGAAGTTCGATCTGTTGGTCGCCATTCCTGCACACCGCGGCATGGATGTCGTCGAAAAGAACGGCCTTGGCCAGAATGGCTGGATCCCGACTAACCGTACGCGCCTGAATATGGAAGGTCGCGACAATGTGTTCGTGTTGGGGGACACTACCAACCTGCCGATAAGCAAGGCAGGCTCGACTGCACACTTCGAGGCCGAGACTCTGGGCGAAAACATCGCAGCGATGGTAAAGATCGGCGCGCCGGTGCGCGACTACGACGGCAAGGTGTTTTGTTTCATCGAGGCCGGCAAGGACCGGGCGACCTACGCCATGTTCAACTACACCACGCCGCCTGACCCGAAGGTACCGACGCGCGCGGTTCACTGGTTCAAAGTCGCATACAACAAACTTTACTGGGTCTCGGCTCGCGGTCTGCTCTAAGAGGAGGCATGTCATGAACAGTGCAGCAGAAAAAATCACAGGTGATGGTGGCGAACTCGAGCGCCTTATGCAGGCGGCGAAGGACTCGCTCACCGATGACATGGTCTCGAGACTCTCGGCGACCGCGACTGGTGCGATGGATATTGTTGATCGCGTCAATCGCAGCGGGCTTATTGACGCCATTCCGGCACTTGCGCAACTTGTGCAAAACGGCGATCTCGATCGTATCATCCAGCTCGCCCGTTTGGTCCACTCGGCACAGGATGCTCTCACCGACGACATGATCGGGCGTTTGGCCGAGACCGTGGGCGAAGGGCTATCGCTTCTTGACCGGATGAACCGTGCCGGCGTGGGACGCCTTATTGGAGTACTCGAGGAGATGCAGGCAAGCGGAGTATTGGAGCGCGTTGCAAACATGCTGCCCGGTCTGATGGGTCGGCTCGAGCGGGTGAACGCCATGTTCGAGTCAATGGAGCGGGCCGCCGATTCCCTGACAAAGGAGGCGCCCACTAACGGCGGTATCATGGGAGTATGGCATCTGCTTGCCGACCGCAATAACCAGGAAGTCCTGCGATTCATGTTCGGGGCCGGTCGGGAGTTGCGTTCTGTCTACATGCCCAAGAAATAGCGCGACAGCGTTGCACCTGCGGAGGCCTTGATGCCGTCATTTGATGTGGTCTCGCAGGTGCAAATGCAGGAGGTGCGCAATGCGGTCGACCAGACCAATCGTGAAATCGAAAACCGGTTCGATTTGAAAGGATCCGATGCGCGAGTGGAGCTGGTCGAATCGCGCATGACGCTGTTCGCGGATGACGAGTTCAAGGTTAAGCAGATCAGGGACATTCTTCTACCAAAGCTGGTCAAGCGCCAGATTGATCCGGGATGCCTCGAGGAAGGCAATGTCGAGGCCGCAGCCGGGGGGAAGGCACGTCAGGAAATCCTGGTGCGCGAGGGGATCGACACTGAACTTGCGCGCCGGATCGTTAAGTTGATCAAGGATGCACGCCTCAAGGTTCAGGCGGCGATACAGGGCGACCAGATTCGGGTGTCAGGCAAGCAGCGTGATGATTTGCAGACCGTCATTGCGTTTTTGCGTGCACAGAAGCTTGGGCTGCCGCTGCAATATGTCAATTTCCGCGACTAGCAATTCTCTCCCGGCGCTGGGCCGATAACCATCCCGCCGCCGGCCGGCATCGCTTTTCGTGCCTTAAGCCCGATGTCGTACCGTGCGCGCCCAGATTGCGCTATTCTTAGGCTGAATGAGTCACTTGGCCAACGACAGGCGCTTGCGTCCAGCTCGTTACGGGGCCGGCCCCGGAAGGTACGCTCGTCGCCGCCCCATTCTGCAATGTGCCGGCCGACACGCGCCTGTGGCCGATAGACTGGTCACGAGTTGCGGCTGGCGGATCAGGCAATGACACTCGTCGGCGACAAGGAAAGCCGCGAGCGCCAGCGCACCGATTCGCGCTCACGTCGTGAGCTTGAGAGCCAGCTGCGCCGCAACGAGCGTATCTGGGCCGGCTTTCGCGAGATCGAAATTCAGATGATCGGCGCCCAGTCTCTGGGTGAGGTGGTTGAGGTTCTGGTAACCCGCATTCCGGCATTATTTCCGGCTGTCGACTGCGTGAGCCTGGTTTGCGTCGATCCAGATTTCGAGCTTGCGCGCCTGATGAGTACCCACCCCCAGAGCGGCGTAAGCCGTCTTTTCATTCCCGCCGACCGGGCATGGCTTGAAGAGGTCATTCCCACTCGCGCGAAGCCTTGGCTCGGCCCGTGTGATAATCACATTCAGACCCGCCTCTTCCCGGCCTGCGCTGCGCGCCTTGGTTCCTGCGTAATTGCGCCGCTTGTGCTGCAAGGCGAACTCATCGGTAGTTTCAATCAAGGCAGTCGCGATGCTGGCCATTTCAGTGCCGACGCCGCTACTGACTTGCTCGAACATCTCGCAGCGGTGACCGCTATGTGCGTGGACAGCGCCGCGAATCGCGAACGCCTGAAGCGCGACGGGCTGACCGACGCTCTTACCGGTGTAGCCAATCGACGCCTTTTCGAGCGCCGTCTGCGGGAGGAACTGAGCTTGCGGGAACGGCGTAAGAACTCGCTTTCGCTGCTGCTGGTAGACCTGGATCACTTCAAGGAACTCAACGACCGCCATGGACATCAGGCCGGAGACCGTGCACTGCAACAGGTTGCGCTCACCCTGACCCAGGGGTTGCGCGTCAGTGATGTTCTTGCGCGATACGGCGGTGAGGAATTCGCACTGCTTTTGCCGGATACCAAACCCGGCAAAGCGTTGGAAATTGCCGAGCGCCTGCGCGCGCATGTGGCGGAGCTCATTATCGATGACCCGGCGGGGTCGGCTTTGAAAGTCAGCGTGTCGATCGGCGTTGCTTGTCTCGAACAGTCGCCCGGTGTCGAATCCCGCACGGGCGACCCCGGATTCTGGCTCATGCGCCAGGCGGATGTCGCCCTTTACCGCGCCAAATCTTCCGGGCGTAATCGTGTCATGACCGCGGATCGTTCATAGTCCTCAGTCCAGAGAAATTTCGACTGCGCTGCACAAAGTCGTAAACACTACCATGGCGCGCACGTGTCGACCGGGCCATAGCTTTGCCGCACCGCCCGCATAAAGTCGCAGTTGCGGAGCGTATTGGGACGCGTGCTGCGCCGCGTTGGCCGCATTCACTCCTGT
>JAKBDW010000470.1:0-3749 GCA_021834245.1 Pseudomonadota bacterium | reverse complement strand
CCGGATGCACTGACGGCCGCGTCTGTCTTACATTGACCGGATACATTTTCGCATGCGGATCTTCAGATGGCAGTCTGTGACTGTCTTCTTTTTTATTACCCCCCAGCGAATTGTCGGCGTGTTTGGAACCACAGCCGGCCTTGTCGCTGAACCGTAGAGATAGCGTGTGTCCGCCTTGCTGGTCTGGTCTTTGGCGTATCCTAAACTGTCTTCGCCAGCTGTTATGCGTTATTTACCCTTCACCACGGGCTACACACGCATGTTGGAGCAGCGGTAACTAAATTGTCAAGATTCAATTATCACCGTATCCGGTGCCGACCTCAGACCGCTGTCTGCCACCGCGCAAACGGGAAGCCAGAATCGCCATCGCCGACCGATCAGGCAATCTCGTCATTTCCGGTGTATGTGTCCGAGCGGGGCGCCATCCGTCTGCTTCGCACTGCGTAGGGGACCCCGGATCGATCAGAATTCCCTGGTGTTGGGACTGGGCCGGGCCGGAATCGCCAAGACAGGGTTTCATCATCCGGAATTCGGTGAAAATGTCCCGGCGGGTGCGCTGAGCGAGCAATGTTCCGCCCGGTATCCCTGTGCTGTGCACCTCGGGGGACTTTGGGCGACAGGGCCCGGAACTGCTGGTATCTTGGCGGTTGGTTGCCAAGGAACCGGATCTGGAACCAGGACTGTTATGGCAAGAAACAGCGTTCTGAACCGCTCCCGGAAAGCAAAGCTCGATGCCCTCGTGCGTGCCGGGAAACTCTCAGAGGCGCGGGAGCTTGGTGCGGCACTGGTACGTGCGGACCGCCTCGACGCCGATATCTGGGTCGCGCTGGCGGTCATCAATCGGCGGCTCGGTTCATACCAGGAGTCTGAAGCCTGTGCGCGAAATGCACTGGGTGCACGACCCCGCCTGGCCAAGGCGCATGTCGCACTGGGTGCGGCGCTGCAGTGTCAGGGCGACCTGCAGTCGGGTATCGACAATTACCGTCTGGCGGCGGACCTCGATGCGGATCTGACCGAAGCCCATTACCTGCTTGGCAATGCCCTGCGTGAGCTCGGACGGCTGGACGAGGCGGTAGCGAGTTATCGGCGTGCCTGTGCGCAGCAGCCCGATTTTCTTGCGGCCGTGAGCAATCTCGGCGCAGCCCTGACCGCTCAGGGCCAGACGGCCGAGGCCCTGAAGTGGCTGAATCACGCGTTGACGCTCGCTCCCAACGCTCCGCAGGTACTGTGCAATGTAGGGGCGTTGCTGGTGCTCGACTCCCGCTTTGAAGAGGCGCGGGCGCGGTTTCGGCAAGCACTGGCCATCAACCCGGACTTCGTGGATGCTCTGGCCGCGCTCGCGGAAATCGAAGAAAAAATGAGCCGTCTTGACGAGGCCAGGACGATTGTCGCCAGAGGACTTGCCATCGCCCCTGACGAATCACGGCTCATTATTGTTGCCGCCAAAGTTGCCCGCACGCAGGGACGGCATCAGGATGCGATCGACCTTCTGGAGCGTGTTCTGGCCTGTCAGCACGATCCTCTCCTGACCGGTGAACTGAACCTGATGCTGGGCAAGCTCTACGATCGGGTCGGTGATGCCGACCGCGCCTTTCAGTGCATTGCGGCTGGCAACCGGTTCGTCGCCGGACTGCTGCCGCGCGACTACGATCGCCAGGCGTATCAGCGCGAGATCGATCGTGCCGAGGTCTGCTGGACCCCTTCGCTGGCAGGTGCCTGGGATCACTATGACGACGACCTCAAGGAGGATTCGCCAGTCTTCCTTCTGGGTTTTGCCCGGTCGGGAACGACCCTGCTTGACCAGGTCCTCGACAGCCATCCGGGCCTGCAGACGCTGTCGGAACGGCCAACGGTCAGCGCGATGCTGGACGCGTTCTGGACGTTGGCCAAGGACCGGCCGGACGCGCTTGCGCATCTTGGCCGGAACGAGATTGCGGGGCTCAGGAAGGTCTACTTCGATACTGCGGCGCGATACGCGCGTCTCGACGGCACGCAGCGGCTGGTTGACAAGATGCCGCTGAACACCTCCTTTGCACATATCCTCTGGCGGATCTTCCCCCACTCGAAATTCATCTTGGCCGTCCGGCATCCCTGTGATGTGTGTCTGAGCTGTTTCATGCAGAATTTCGTGGCCAGCCAGTCGATGACGGTGTTTCAGTCTCTGCCGGATACCGTGGCTTTCTATGCGCGCGTGATGGGTCTGTGGCGCCAGTATGCCGGTACGCTGCCCATCGATTATCACCAGATTCGTTACGAAGATCTGGTCACCGATTTCGAGGGTGAGGCGCGCCGGCTCCTCGAGTACCTGGGGGTCGGCTGGAGTGACGCCATCTTCGGGTACGCCGAACACGCGAAGAACCGCACCGTCAATACTGCCAGCTATCACCAGGTTACCCAGCCGATCTTTCAACACGCCAAGTATCGGTGGAAACGGTATGTTCGGTACCTCGAACCGTTCCTGCCAGTACTCACGCCCTATATCGACCATTTCGGTTACACCGAACCTGGGTCTCCCGGCAACGGGACTGGGTCAGGGAGTTGAGCCGCCTGACTTGCGGGTAGCTGAACAAGGCGGTGCCAGGCTTCGCATCATTGCTGATGCCTATCGGCTATCGCGGCACAGCGATGCCCACTGTGCGTAATGGGTCTGGCATGCGTCTTCGAGAACGCTTCGGGGCGCCTCGATGCGGCTACGATGACGGTAGAGATCCCTGGTGAGAAAATCATCCACGGCATCGGCACACGCGGAGATGTCCAGTCCGACGCCCAGCGATTGGGAAATGCGCGTAAGCTCGCAGCGCCAGTCATCCAGCAGGTGATGGTAGTGGACGAACAGACGGGAGCGCTCTCGTGTGGATAGCTCTGCCGTCTGACTGTAAGTCTTCCAGAGTGCCAATGCCTTTTCCGGATCCATGTCCGTCTGTGCGTTAAGCGAGTCAGCGACTTCGGACGGCGGACGGACCATGAGCACATAGCGTACGCTGTAACCCGCCCTGGTGAGCGCCTCGTCCCACGGGTCGACGAACAGGCACAGACGCGGGTCCTTGAGGACGATCAACGGCGCGTTTCCATACTCGAAGCGCAGCATGTTCCGCGCCAATCGCATGAACATGGCGCGATGGTGGTCGCTCAGCCGGACATCTGTGCGGGGTTCCTCCCAGGTTGCATTCACGCTCTGCAGGAGCAGATCATTCAGCCGGATGACCTCTTCCGCCTCCCAGAAGCCCCTGTCGTTATCGCCCAGTTTCGGCGGACGCACGTTTTTCGGCAAAACCGCTCCGGCCAGATTCAGCGCTCTTGACAGGGCCGATGTTCCGCTCCGTGGCGCACCCAGGATGACCACGGCGATCCCGGGTTCGCGCAAATCAACCGCGACCGGTTGCACCGCCGCTTTACGCGCCAGGGCTCCGGCCGTGGCGCGCAGAACGCTGACTGGAAGAAGATCGATCGCCTTTCCGCTGCCCATCACGATCCCGTCGACCAGAGCGCGATTGCCTGCCACACAGGGGGAGAGCGGATTCACGACGGCGCCTGCCGAGCCCTGCGGGTTTTCGTAGAGGTTCTTCCTGAGAATCCGGTGCAATTCCTGCTTGGCTGACTGCCTGTTTTCGGAAATCGTGTTGTGCCCGTGAATGCGATAATGGTAAAGCTCCTCTGCCACATACCAGGGTTCGGCAACGCGGCCTGCCCGCAGGCAGAAATCCCAGTCATGGTTGTAGCGAAAATCGTTGAACCCTCCCAGCTGCCGG
>JAKBDW010000462.1:0-3751 GCA_021834245.1 Pseudomonadota bacterium | reverse complement strand
GAGCCAAGAAATGAGTGCAAATATTGTTCTGTGAAAATCGCCGCACCGAATCCGAACTCGCAGCCCTTACTCTCGTAAGGTCGGAAGTGCTCAAAACGCTTCCAAGATCACCCGATATAGGTAAAAATCCTAATAAGCGTAGGTTAGGACGATCCGAAGTGAATTGCAGTCGAGGGATGCGAGGAGAGGGATGCGGCAGATGCTATTACCTGGGTAATTAAACTATTGCATAGTTTATATATAAACAAACAGAGCCATAAAAATCCCAATTTATGACTATACTCCTTGTTGTCGGGAACATCCAGACAAATTTTTAGTAATTAGAAAAGGTTACTGACCATGAAACTCATTGTGCGTGCTTCCGTTCTGTCTCTTGCCGTGGCGGGTCTCGTTGCTGGTTTCGCTCCCAACCACTCACCCAAAGCGCAGTCCATCGCACTGAGCCATCAGATCATCAACGCCGGTATGCCGAGCCCGGCTTGCGGACCAAATACCTGTCAGATTGGTAACTAAAAGAACCAAGAGGCAAATGCCTTAAATTCATACAAAAGGCTGAATTTTTCCTGTTGCTGGGTACGCCGGGCGGGGCTATGATAAGAGCCTGTATCGGACGGTGTGCCCATGAACTGGATCTCTACAGCTGTTCACTCCATGGTTTACGTTGAACCATGGCTTGACATCATCGCTTTGATGGCATTGCTCAAGGCAGGGTTGTCTCGCCGGTTTCCGGCGATGACCTTTTACCTCGGCCTCAGAACCTTCACGGAAGGGTTTCTTTACCTCGTCCTTGAGGAGCGTCACTTCCTGTCCGTCAGTGCTCGCACGCAGACGTTTACCTATATCTATAGTTACTGGATCCTCTACGCACTGGGTGCGGTAGCGATCTTCTTCGTCTTGCAGGAGATCTTCAAGGCGGTCATGGAGCCAGTCCCTGGTCTGCAGCGGCTGGGCCTTATTGCTTTCCGTTGGGTAAGCATCGTGTCGGTTGTTCTGGTCCTGGGAATGAACGCTCTGCCGATGCATAAATTTGCCGCAACAGATGTTTACCTTGCCACTATTGACACGCAATTAATGCGCTGCGTGGCCACACTGGAAATCTGTCTGCTCGCTTTCTTAGCACTTTCCGTGCACAGTCTGGGGCGCTCCTTCCGCGGCCGGGTGTTCGGAATCGGATTAGGCTTTGGTCTTGAAGCGGCTGGCGATCTGATCATGAGTCTTATGTCGACCAAGCCTGGCCCGATCTGGTCCTTGGCGAACCTCTTCCTCATGTCGGCTTCGGTCATCACCCTCGTGGTTTGGACCGTCTACTTCGCGTTGCCCGAGCCGGCCGAAGAGCGTGGCCCAATCACCCTGCCGGTTACGTCGCCCCTGCTTCGCTGGAACGATATCGCCAGCGCCCTCGGGCAGCGCCCCGCGCATGTGGCCCTCGGCACACAGTCCTCGTCCTTCTTCCTGCAGGACGTTGAGCAGGTTGTTGATCGCCTGCTGTCCAAGTCTTCATAGACTTCGCATTCGGGACGGGGATCCCCCAATCCCCGTCTTAAACTCCAGACGCAGGCGTTCCCCCTCGCCAGCCATAACCCTAAGCAGCATTCAACTTGAAGTCATAAGAAAGACCTGCGGTTCTCTCAAACCCCAAGTTTCCCGGATAAATCATAAGCAAATAGAAGAGGCGCAGCTTGAAGCTGCGCCTCTTCAAATTTGGGTGAAGGAAACCCGCTCAGGAGCCGATCCTCCAAGGGATCTTTGGTTCCCCACGCGACCCGAATTCTGGCTTGTTAAGCTACGGGCTCGACAGCGACAAAGCGGCCCATGCGCCCGCGATCCACAAACTTTACCCGCCCGTCGATCTTGGCGAAGAGGGTATCATCACTGCCGCGACCTACGTTCTGTCCGGGCTTCAGCGGTGTGCCACGCTGCCGCACAATGATCGAACCACCGGTGACCAACTGGCCGCCGAAGGCCTTCACGCCTAGCCGCTGCGCATTGGAGTCGCGGCCGTTTTTCGAACTTCCTAATCCTTTTTTGTGTGCCATTGTCTCGAATCCTTGTTCTGTCTTTGCTCGAATCTCTGCTTACGCGCTGTAGCTCTTGCCGTCCACCTGGATCGAGTCGATCCGGACCTGCGTAAAGCCCTGACGATGTCCCTGCAGTTTCTTGTACTGCTTCTTCCGTTTGTAATGGAAGACCAGGATCTTGTCGCCACGACCCTCGTTGACCACGGTTCCCAACACCTTTGCCCCTGCAGGCTGAGTCACGGTGCCGGCTTCGGGCGAAAAGGAGAGCACTTCACCGAATTCCAGCTGTCCATTGTCGCCTGCAGCGACCTTCTCAATCTTCACAACATCGCCAGGGGCGACGCGATACTGTTTCCCACCGGTGCGAATCACCGCGTACATAGTTCCTCCGAGCGCCCGTCACGCAGGCGCGCTAAACTTCTCTCAAGCTGGGCGGATACATGCTTGCCTCGGGTCGTTGGGCCCGTTATGCTCGAACTCCGCCGGACTAATCAGGTCAGAGTGAGCGGATGCCCGCCGAGACGAAAGGCAGAATCGCCAAACTAGACAAGTTTACCGGGAACGATGGCTGTGGGTCAATGGAGGATGCCGGAAAATGGCGCAATCCGGTTGCTGCCTGGCCTCCAAATCGTCTAAACTGGGAGTTCGGCGCCAAAGCGGGCACCCTAGTGTATCCGCTCCATCCGCTTGAGCCGTCATGCGGCACAAAACAGCGGGTTCCGGTACGCACGAATATTACAAGGTTTTGGAGTCAGGTCATGGCACAGGTTTGTGAAGTCTGCGGTAAGGGTCCGCAGTTCGGCAACAATGTATCGCACGCGCACAACGTTACCCGTCGGCGCTGGAATGTCAATCTGCGCCCTGTCAAGGCGAAGGTGAACGGAGCAGCCCGTCGGCTGCGCGTTTGCACCAACTGCATCAAGAGCGGCAAAATTACCAAGGCTTAAGCAAGTTCACATGCCCGGGTATTGGTTTACCCGGGCATTCCTGTGCCTTCTTCAGGCGTCCGGAACATCCGTGATCGCTTTGCGAATGGAGGCATATGTAGCAGCCGCGTTGAACAGCACGCTTCCATCTGCGCCGCGGCCCACACCAAGTTCCCGCCATAGTTCCTGCAGGTCCACCCGCACAGGAGCGTCTTTCATCCGGTTGTACTGATCGGTCAGAACCGTGGTGCCGGTCGCTTCTTCGCCGACGGCGAGTGCCTTGGTCAGCGGCCAGTTGGTATCGATTGTCCCACCTGAATTCACGATGGCGCGGAGAGCGTCCTGCAGGCCCTTGCGGTTCGCGGTCTTCTGCCTGATCGTCACGTCGGCCAGCAAACAGAACTGTGCTCCGCCCCAGTATGTGCGGCCCCATGTGTGCGTGCGATCGAGTCCCTGGTCGCCAGGTTGCGGATCGCCCTTCGGCATGTCGCGCATCATGTCGCCCCATATTTTTGCCGCTGTCAGGAAGCCAGCCTGGACGCGCGCGACCGGTTCGACATAAGTTGCCAGTCCTTCTTCGATCCAGTGATGCGAGTCCTGTTGCGAGGGAAAGGCCGTATGCACCATCTCATGAGTCATCGTCCAGTCTGCAATGAGCTGCTTCTGCGTGGTGTGCTGCCCCACATGAATTTGTGTGAAGGCAGGGAATCCATCAACTCCACCCCATGTGGTGCCGCCAAAGACACCGCTTTGATCGGGGACAAAGACGACGAGAATTCGCTCACGCGGCACGGGGAAATGGCCGTA
>JAKBDW010000568.1:0-3756 GCA_021834245.1 Pseudomonadota bacterium | reverse complement strand
GACCGGCGTATCCGTTCCAGGCGGCTGCAAAGTACCGAGGAGATTATAGTTTGCATCGTAAACATAGGTTCCGTTCAGCACGACATGGGCAGCCGTACCATCGATGGATGGAGGTATCGCATTCTGATTCACGGTTGCAATGGTAGATCCGAAGGATGCGGACGAGGCGGTGTAATAATAGGTGCTGGGCGCGGTCAGGAGCGACGAATCGCCCTGCACCAATGCAACGACCGATCCATCAAGCGACGCCGCGGGAGTTGAATTGTCCAGGCTGGGCGAGTTCGATAGCTGGAAAAATCCTAGGCTGTGCGCAGAAGTATTGTGTATCGCATATTCGTACAACGGCGTCGCCTGACTACCGGCATACCCGGTTGTGAGGATGGCAGTGCCGTCATTGACCACGGCAAGATTCTTGAAATACGAACCCGCCGGAAGTGACGGCGCCGAGGTCGTGGTGCCCGCGACCTGGCCGAGCGTTGCCGGTGTCAGTTGCGTCAACCCCTGTTGCGACAACGCCAGCAACTCTTTACCTTGCGTGGACAGCGCAATATCCGAGAGACTGGGGATGACGGCTACGGAGTTGGGCGTAGTCGCCCACACACCTACGGAATACGGGTAGTCCAGGATCTCTCCCGGACCCGTAGGCGATGTGCCGACCGCCACGACAAGATCCTGACGCACAGGATCGTACAGGATTCTATTCACCGTGCTCACTGTCAGCCCGGCGGGATACGGCACGGTGGTCGCGGAATAGGTTTGCGGATTCATGATTACCAGATTGGCCCCGGACGTAACCGTGCCGGCGTTGGGTGGTACCTGAATGTTCACCGCATATGTTCCCGGAACAAGCCCCGAATAACTGGCCTCAATCTCTGTATCGCTCACGACACTGAAAGAAGTTGTGTAAATCGGACTGCCATTGAACAATACGTTTTGCACTGGGAATTGGTCAAAGCCCTGGCCGCGTATGATGACGTTGCCGGATGCACTGAATCCCACGTACGGCGCGACTTCTCTTACAATCGGCGGTACCAGATAGCTCACATTTACGACCTGCGAATTACCGGAAACGGGCGGACTACAGGCCGCATTGGAACAGCTATACCCGGTGACCGTGATGATGCCAGTGAAATTACCGGCCCCCAGGGTGCCGGGTGATGCGGGGTCAACCACAATCTGCGTCGTATTTCCGGATGAGCTCTGGGTGACATTGCCAATGGCCGAGCCGGAATGAAGAACCGCAAGCGATACAGCACCGGCGCTGACCGCCGCAGTCACGGTTTGCGAGTTCGGCGCCGCCGCATCCGGGCTGACAGCGACAAAACTGATACTGTTCGTGGAAACGGTGGTCAGGGGTTGCGTGCTGCCGGTCCCGCATGCCGAAAGGATTGAAACCGCCAGAATAGTGGCCAGGCGGCGAACACTGACTACGAAACGCACTTCTCCCCCTCGCAATGAGCGCATCAATACCGCTCAGCTGACAACTACCCGGCAGCACATATCTGGGTTCAGCCCCGCCAAGTACGGGCCGCGGACCGCATCATGCCGGACAGAACCCCGACTTTTGCCCGGATGGCGGGCCACGTCAGGCCGGCACCGGTTCGCCAATCCCTCCTGCCGCGCCGGGTTTTGCAGGAATCGGCATTCTACATAAGGCACGGAGCAAAGTCATAAGTTCCGATGAACATTGCCTGCCTGCGGGCTTGGAGACGGTGTCACCGGCGGCTGGACTGGTCCGCAAGCATCATGCGATCACCTCTTGATAAACGCTTGTCTGGCGGGACCGGATGACACGTCCGACGGCCAACCCGGTCGCGCCGGAAGCAGAGACAATTCCTTCCGCAAGACGCCTCCGCGGGACGGCACCGGGTTTGTACCCGATTTCCGCCCAAGCACCCTGCCGGCATCCAGGGTGCAATTGTCTCTCACATGGCTCATCTCCACGCCGTGCCAAACAAAACAGGCGCCTTTAATCAAGGCATCTTGCTCAGCTGATACAACATCGTTTCGGCGTCACTCACCTCGAATTTTCCCGGCTCCTCGATGTTCAGCGCCTTAATCGCACCATTATCGATTAGCATGGAGAAACGCTTGCAGCGCAACCCCATATCACGCTCGCTCAGATCCTGCTCAAGACCGATGGCCCGCGTAAACTTTGCGCTGCCGTCAGCGAGCATGCGGATCTTGCCTTCGGTTTGCTGGTCTTTGGCCCACGCTCCCATTACGTATACGTCATTCACCGATACACAGACGATTTCGTCCACACGCCGCGCCTTGAGTTTGTCCGCAAGGGCCAAGTATCCCGGAACATGGCGGGCCGAACACGTGGGCGTAAAAGCTCCGGGTAATCCGAACAAGACGACGCGTTTGCCGCTTGTCAGCGCCTCGATCGACACCGCTTGTGGTCCCGATGCTGTCATTTCCATCAAGGCGCCGGCCGGAAGCCGTTCACCGATCCCTATTGTCATCGTTTGTGCTCCTGTTCAATTGCTAGAAGAATCACTTCTGGCGAACTTGCCGCGCTAGCCGCGTTCGCCCAAATTCGCGCCACCCATGCGCTCAAGAACCTTGATTATGGCCGACGAATCCAGCTCGCCTTCTCCATTACCCACCAGTGCGTTCAGGTACTGAGCCGCCGTTGCCGCAGCAGGCAGCGCGACGCCAAGCTGATGCGCCGTATCAAGCGCAATGCGCATGTCCTTCTGATGCAAGCTGGTCTTGAACCCAGGCTTGAAATCCCGATCGAGCATACGCTGCCCATGCACATCGAGGATTTTGCTTCCGGCAAATCCGCCAAGCAGTGCCTGCCGCACTTTCGCCGCATCGGCACCAGCGCGAGATGCGAGCAGCAGCGCCTCGCTGACTGCCATAATGGTGACCGCAACGACCACCTGGTTGCAGACCTTGGCCGTCTGCCCTGCGCCATGATCACCGACGTGCACGATATTCTTTCCCATCAGCTGAAACAAGGGCAACACGCGCGAGAAGGCCGCATCTGTGCCGCCAACCATGATAGACAGGGTGGCGTTAATTGCACCGCCCTCACCGCCGGATACGGGCGCATCTAGCATGTCCACTTGTTTGTGTTCCAGTTGCTGCGCGATGACGCGCGTCGCGATAGGCGATATTGAGCTCATGTCGACGACGGCACTGCCTCGACGCACACCGTGAAGCACGCCGCGCTCCCCCAATATAACCTGCTCGACGTCCGGCGTATCTGACACCATAATGAAAATTACTTCGCTGGCCGCCGCGACGTCTTGCGCAGACGCCATGCTCCTGGCGCCTGCAGCGACAAGCGGCTCGACCGCCACCGGGCGTCGCGCGTAAACATTGAGGCGGTGGCCGCCTTTCAACAGATTAAGCGCCATCGGCCTTCCCATAATGCCAAGTCCAATGAAACCCAGATCCATCGCCATGGTGTTTTCCTCATGTGCTACATCGAAATCCTGCAGTCGCGACATCGCGTACCGGGAACCTGAACATAACGCAGGTAATCCGGTGTGTCATCGTTTAGGCCGACTGAAGCGTCAGCCTGACATGCCTTTGCCGCAGATGTTCGTACAGCGCGCCAGGTTTCCGTCCTACGCTATTAAATGTCTGAAAAATACTGCAAATTCCATCACTTCGACCGATTCTCGAGGTAAACCTCGACGCTGCGGCCAGGACTGCCAAAAGCGAGTAGAATGAGGCCAAGTCGGCCCGACGGCGCAGCGCTGCGTCTGTCTTTTTCCCGCAATATTATCGGGCCAGATG
>JAKBDW010000022.1:0-3768 GCA_021834245.1 Pseudomonadota bacterium | reverse complement strand
TTCCTGTTGCACGCCTGCTCGCGCTCCACGCAACACCGCATCCGCAGTCTCCCGCACAGACTTGATATCGAGCGAACGGGCACTGATGAATCGCAAGGTGAGCTGGCGCACTTTCTCCTGCACATCGTTTCCCTGTTCCACGGCGTGGCGAATATCGGCCTCGAGGGAGGGGGTGTCGTGACTGGTTTCATTCTGCATATTGATCTCCTCTTGTAATGAGACGAACATCAAACCTCACGGATTGCTGCGATGATTCATTTACAGAGTGCCATCCAGTGATACGCGATTCGCGGCAAGCCGGCCGGCGCAACGGCTACCATCGTTTAGCTGCCTGTGACGATGCGGCGGAAAACGTTGTATCGCGGTCGGTCCAAGAGTAGCGTATCACGCCCAAGGCCAAGGTTGCCATGGTAACGCGCACGGAACTGAGCCGATCCCTGCCAGATTATCGGGCACGTCATGGCTGATACAATCAGAACGGGCCTTGGGCATGAGTTGCCGCGCGCTCCCAAAGGAATTCAAAAGCAAGACTCGGAGTGTGTCGTCGTCATACCATGCCTAAAGTACCTGCCATCCAGCACAATACAAGGAGCAGGACATGTCCAAGCATGCCGAACAAGGCGCCAAAACATCCAGCGACCCTCGCTGGGCGGCGGTCGTTGCCCGCGATTCGAGAGCGGACGGCCAGTTCTTCTATTCGGTACGGACGACGGGCGTTTACTGCAGGCCTTCTTGCGGTTCACGTACCCCCAGGCCGGAGAACGTCCGTTTTTATTTGACGATTGAAGATGCGGAACACGCGGGGTTCCGACCCTGCAAACGCTGCAAGCCTGATCAGCCCACTTTGGCGGAACAACATGCTGCGCTGGTTGCCGGATTGTGCCGGCAGATCGAACAAGCCGGGACGGAACCCGGCCTCGACGAACTGGCCCGGAGCGCGCAGATGAGCATTTTTCACCTGCACCGCATTTTCAAGGCGGTTACGGGTATCACACCCAAGGCATATGCAGCCGCTCATCGCGCCCGGAAGGTTCGCGAGGAATTGGGGCACAGTGAAAGCGTGACCAGGGCTATCTACGAAACCGGATACAGTTCCAGCGGCCGCTTCTACGAAGAATCGAATCAGATACTGGGAATGACTCCCGGGAATTTTCGCGCCGGCGGCGCCAATACGGTCATTCGCTTCGCTGTGGGCGAATGTTCTCTCGGCGCGATCCTGGTTGCTGCCAGCGATTTGGGTGTGTGTGCGATCCTGATGGGTGATGACCCCGATGCGCTCGCGCGGGATCTGCAAGACCGCTTCCCGAAAGCCGACCTGATCGGCGGGGATGCCGGATTCGAGCAGATGGTTGCCAAGGTCGTCGGATTCGTGGAGATGCCAAAGCTGGGTCTTGACCTTCCTCTGGATGTGCGCGGTACTGCGTTCCAGCAACGTGTTTGGCAGGCACTGCGGGCGATACCGGCCGGATCGACGATGAGCTATTCCGACGTGGCCCGGCAGATTGGATCGTGCAAGTCCGCACGGGCGGTCGCTCAAGCCTGTGCGGCCAATGCGTTGGCCGTGGCGATTCCCTGTCATCGTGTCGTACGCACTGATGGGGATCTTTCCGGTTACCGATGGGGCGTCGAGCGCAAACGTGCGCTGCTCGAACGCGAAGGCAAGCCATGAACGTAGCCCCCGTAATCAACCCGACTTTCCGCATGGCACGCCCGCACGCGTAGCCTATGATCCCAACACTGCATTGCTCCATACGTTTGCCCGCCGACTTTCGGCCGGACGACATACTGTCTTTCCATCGCAGGGATGCGCAGGAAGTTGCCGAGCAGGTAAGCGATACGGGCTTGCAGAAGGGAATAGTCTGGCGCGGGATGCCAGCGTGCCTGCACATCAAATTCAGTAACAGCAAGGCAGATGCAATGCTGTCTGTCGATGGGCGCTTGCCCGGCGATAGCCGATCAGCCTTCGAGGCAATGATCCTGCGCATGCTCGGATTGACTCAGGGAGTCGCAGAGTTTGAAACGCATTTCCGTGATCACCCGCAACTGGGTCACCTGATCGCTCGCCAGCGCGGCCTGCGCGTGGCAGTCTCCGCCACTCCGTTCGAAGCCTTGACCTGGGCTGTCACGGGGCAGCAGATCAGTGTCAGCGCAGCGGTCGCCATTCGGCGCAAATTGGTCTCTGCCGCCAATGTGCGGCATTCCGGTGGCTTGTTATGCTACCCGGACGCGAGGCAGATCATCGGGTTGTCGGAGGCGACCTTGCGGAAGGCTGGTTTTTCGGCAACCAAGGCAGGAACACTGCGTGAACTTGCGCATCGGGTCGCAGACGACAGGCTTCCTTTGGATGCATGGACCCGCACATTGCCGATCGATGAGATGCGGGAACGGCTTGAAGCAGTACGCGGCATAGGGCCGTGGACCGTCAACTACGCTTTGCTGCGGGGATTCGGCTGGCTTGACGGTTCGCTGCATGGAGATGCGGCGGTGCGCCGCGGATTGCAGGCATTGCTGGATTCGCCCGAGAAACCCGGTGCAGAAGAAACTGAAGAATGGCTCGCGGTCTTCTCGCCGTGGCGTGCCTTGGTTGCAGCACATATCTGGGCTGCACAATCATCGGCCGCCTATTGATTGATACGAGGCTATTCGGGTTCTGTGACACACGTCCTGGAGCAACGTGCGATTGAAATTTGGCGTCCCCTACGGTATGCATAAATAATTAACTATCAATATGATAGATAATTGTTACCAACATTGTTACCAGCAATGTGCGTCGTCGCAAATTTCGTAGAAATCTCTTAGCTGAAAATTTCTTCGGTGAATTCTCGCCCGTAAGTCGGATTATGCAAGAAATTCATAAATGGTGCTCATCAGAGCCCAATGGTTAACGTGTGTAACGTGGCAGGTGGCGCGGCTCGACAGCCGACTGGCTCAGGTAATGAACATTGAAACCACCGTCGTGGTCGCTCCAAGTTGTTTTGAGGTACCAGCCCGCAGCCTGGGTCAATTGCTGAAATTCATGCACGGTATATTTGTATGAATTTTCGGTGTGGATTGTTTCGCCTTTCACCAACGTGAATGATTCATTGCCCAGTCGTATGACCTGCGTGCAACAGCTAACCAGATGCATCTCGATACGCCCGAGCGCCGCATTGTAGTAAGCGTAGTGCGAAAACTGGTCGGTATCGAGATGGGCGCCCAGTTCGCGCTGTATGCGGGTCAGCAGATTGAGATTGAAAGCGGCGGTATAACCTTCTGCATCGTTGTACGCCGCATTGAGCAAGTCGGGTGACTTCTTGCAATCCACGCCGATCAGTAACGCTCCATCGGCGCCAACCAGTTCTGCAACATGCTTTAGCAATTGAACGACTTCATCCGGCGTGTAATTGCCTATAGTCGAGCCAGGGAAGAAGACCACTTGTCTTTTATCGGAATAGGCATCGAGGGTGTGGGCAGGAATCTGCGTGTAGTCCAGGCATAGCGGCTGCATGCTCATCGCCGGGAACATATCCTGCAGGCGCTGCGTGCTGTGTAGCAGATGTGGTTCGCAGATGTCGATGGGTACATATACCGCATCGTCGGAAAGATGTCTCAACAGCAGCGGTGTTTTGACCGCACTGCCGCTGCCAAACTCGATCAGCACACAGGAAGCGCCAATCAGCTCTGCCATTTCTGCACCGTAACGTTCAAGGATGCTGGTTTCAGTGCGCGTGGGGTAATACTCCGGCGTGGTACAGATCAGGTCGAATAGATGCGAACCGTAGGAATTGT
>JAKBDW010000558.1:0-3768 GCA_021834245.1 Pseudomonadota bacterium | reverse complement strand
TTGCCAAAACCACCCCAAGGCTCGCCGCAACTCATTGAAATCACTCGGGCAGCGCCACGCTCAACCCTAAATTCCTACCGGTTGGTGTCGAACTTGGGGTCACTTGGGACCCGCCTACGCCGCTGCCACCGCCAGCAGGGCTGTATAGGGCTCTTGGAGGTGATCGTCAGCGGCGCGCACTTGGCACGTCTCTGTCCACCAACTCAGTCCACCACCCGATAATGTACCTCGGTCGGCACGCAATCAGCGCCGTTGATCGGGATCATGTCCTGCGGGCAGGTCGACATCACCACCACGCAGTCCATCGTGGCCCGCAGCGTTACGAAGTCACCGGGCTTGCACAAGGGCTCGCCCCAAGTGATCCGGCCATCAGGACCAACGGGGATGTTCATCCACAGGTTCAACGGGCTGGGGCAATCCGGTGCGCGCAGCCCAAGCGATTGCAGAGCCGCGTGTAGGTTGTCGGTGCAGTTGTCGTGATACTCGCGACAGCCGAGCAAGGCATAGCGATGAACGTCACAGGCGGCGATCACTGTGTCATGGCGACCAGGAGAGGTGTCCTCCTCCAGGATCACAATCGGTCGGCGGCGGTTGGTTACCAGCGCGTCGCCCTTGGCCGGGAAGATCCCTTGCAGGCTGGCGTGCATATGCTCCATCGACATGAACTCCGCCATGTCATCCGCGTTGAAGCACCAGGTATCCACCACCTGCTGCCCATGAGTGTTGATGATCTGGATCGCCTGTCCCTTGGCCAGCCGAACCGCCCGACCGCGCCGTGCGGGCACCACCTGAAGCTCCGTCGCCATGCCTTGCCCCTGTTGCTCATTGCATCTGTCGAGATACTCGACCGCAGTGTGCGGTAGGTCAAGGTTAGCATACGGCTGTTCAGGCAACCCACATTATGCATACGGCTACTTTGGTGAATATCACCTACGCCAATCCTAAGCATCGCAGGCCTGCAATAGGCCGACCGCGTCGACGGGCCAACGGGCCAACGGGCGTAGAGTTGGCGTTTTCTGGTGCGATAGACCCTCCACCCGCCGATCAGGCATTTGTTTTTGAAACCGACGGCCAACAACGTTTCGCGCTTCGTCAATCCCACGCGGGAGCAACTCGAATGCTTCTGTGCCCATAGCCTCAAATAAACCGGCCTGGCAGCTCTTTTTCTTGCGGTGATCAGACGTCGACAACCGCGTATAATGCAGCATCGCCCCCGGCGCTGAGTGAATGCACCGGAGGCGATGGTCGCGGGCCGCTTGTGAACCGCAATCAGGCGTAGGCAGGTGCCTTACCAATGCGAAGCGCGTAATAGGCGATGCCGCCGATCGCCACGCCGAAGAACCAGCCATAAGTGCCCCACCAGCTCGGCAGCAGGGAGGTGAAGGTCGGCAGGATCGACGAGAACAGCATGCCCACTACCAGCGCGATGAAACCATTGACATGCCAGCCATTCTGGAACCGGAACTCACCGTTTTCCTGATACAGCGCCGCCACATCCAGCTTGCTTTTGCGGATCAGGTAGTAGTCCACCATCATGATGCCGAACACAGGACCCATCGCAGAGCCGATGAAGTTCACGAAATGTGCGGCGCCGGTTTCCCAAGGTGCGAAGGGATACAGCACGAGCGCGATCAGCGCCGCGATATATCCGCCCTTCTTGAAGTCGATTTTTGAAGGATATGCGTTCGAGAAGTCGAAGGCCGGCGACACAAAGTTCGCCACCACGTTGATGCCCAGCGTCGCCACCGCAAAGGTCAGCGCCGCAAGGGCGGCAAGGAACCAGCTGTCAAACTTGGCCGAGATCTGGTCGGGGTGCAGCAGCACCTCGTGATATACGGTATAGCCCGCCGTTGTCGTCACGCCGGCCACAAGGCAGAAGGCCAGCAGGTTGATCGGCAAGCCCCAGAGGTTGCCTTTGCGCACCGCCGCTTCGTCTGTTGCATAGCGCGAGAAGTCACAGAAGTTGAGGTAGAGCGCTGCGAAATAGGTGACCCAAGTCGCGGCCACCGCCGCCAACGCTGCGAACGACCCCGGCAGCCCCGGCACTCCGGCATCCGCCGTGGCTTTCAGCAGCACGTCCTGCGGAATGTCAGCGCCGAAGGAGAAGGTGCCCGCCTTGACGACCAGATAGATCGACAGGACCAACATCATGATCCAGACCGCCGGTCCGGCCCAGTCCTGAAACTTGCGCACCGTTTCCATTCCGTGCTGGATGATCAAGAGTTGCAGCGCCCAGATGACGACAAAGCAGATCACTTCCAGCGTGGAATGGCCCAGCATATGGCTGGACTGGTTGAACGCGGCGATGCTGTCATTGCGGACCAGTAGTGCCACGATCGCGCCCGAGGCCGCGGCCGTCTGTGCGCCATACCAGAAACAGGCGACGATCGCCCGGATCATCGCCGGAACGTTGGCGCCGAAAGTGCCGAACGAGGCCCGCGCCAGCACCGGATAGGGCACGCCCGTGCGCACCCCCGCAATGCCAACCATCGACATCAGGAAGAAGATCACCAGCGACCCGATGCCGATGGCGATAATGAAATTCAGGAAGCTGCCACACAGCAAGAACAGGCTCGCCGCAAGGTAATAGCCCCACAGCGAATGCACATCCGAGGTCCACACATTAAAGATACTGAAAGCGCCCCACTTTCGCTCGGTCGCGGGGGCGAGGTCCTCGTTATACAATGCCGACGATGGATTTATCAGTTTCATGCGCGTGATGTCCCTATTTTGCAGGGCTAAAGCCCTATTTTTCTATGGTTTCTTGTTTTTGGAGGCATCGAATTGATACAAACGGCTTGTCCGAGGATCGCTTCGACGGCTCTGTTCGCAGATCAATTGTATTTGAATTTTTGCGAAACAGTTTCCAAAAACTTCCGAAAAGTCCTTTCGTGGATCTTTGTGAACATGAAGCCTTCCGCTTCGGCGCGATTCGGCTGTCGTCCCTGCGAACGGCTGCCTGCTTGCCTGGAGTATTGTGAAGAGGCACGATGTCGCTGGTATGGCGAGGTGTCGGCACGGCGGTCAACGGCGACCTCCGCACAGGATGAATGACTGCTCCGTCCGCATCCCCGACACTGGTTGACAAAATTTCTGCGGTAAGGATGAACGGCCAGTCCGGGGAAGCAGCACTGCGGCATACGGTCTACGTCGAACGACGTTGTGGGTGTCGTTTGCGGCTTCACTTGCATAGACAGTGAGACGTTACGCGCAGTGCCACGGTCTCTGATTGGCTCAAGTGGCGATCCGAGGGCAACTGCCATCCTCATAGGCCACGATCACTAAATGTGGGGTTGCCGCCCTCTAAGAATGTAAACTCATTTGGTTTACACCGCCTGAATATGTAAACTTATTCAGGTTGACACCCCCTCGTTTTGTCAACTTATCCCGATTAAAAGTTAGGTTGACATTCTAACGGAAACACCCTCGTTTTCGCTCAAAACCTTTATTTGTAAGGCGTTGATCAAAACGTAAGTTGACAGCAAAACCGAAAAACACGTTTTTTCCGTTTTTGGAAATTGCTAGTGTTCGCCGCCTGACGGACGATTCCCATTCTCGATGCCGTGTGCCATGCTCCGGGCATGAGACGAGATGACATCTGCCTTTACCTTGGCCCCGCTGAACGTGCGCAACTTGAAGCTTTGCGCCCAAGTTCGACACCAACCGGTAGGAATTTAGGGTTGAGCGTGGCGCTGCCCGAGTGATTTCAATGAGTTGCGGCGAGCCTTGGGGTGGTTTTGGCAAAGTCGTGTTGTAACACGTTGTAGC
>JAKBDW010000251.1:0-3775 GCA_021834245.1 Pseudomonadota bacterium | reverse complement strand
GTCTCCGCAAGGAATGACTGAATCAGTACCGGATTGGCCTCAGGCGGCAAGGTCAGCGCCACGTCCTCGGGACGCGCTTCACTCGGACGCCGAGGCCGCAGTTCTCCCTCTTCGGGTCCGCCAGAAATATCTGTCAGCTGCCCGGCCAGTTCGAGGGCTGGCACCGCGTCCAGCGGCAACGGCCAGGCGCGGTCACGGAAATGATCCACCAGCTCCCGACTGTAGACTCCGTCCTGCGGCGCGCGCAGGTAGCCGATGAGCAGCGCCGGCCATTTATCGAGCAACGGAAACTGCCCAGCGTCCGGCCGGCGGCCTTCCATAGCCCCGAGATTGGCCTCAAGATGTCCGCAAAGCACCTGCAAACCTTTGAGATTCAGCAACTCGGCAGTGGATCCAATGCGCTGCACCGGATCGCGGTAACGCTCGCATGCCTCGTTCGCATCCGCCACATTGTCGCTGCGCGCCCAGTCTGCCAGCACAGCCGCCAGTGTAGTGACTGACTCCGCCACCTCATCGGCCAGAACCGCCAGAATTTCGGGGCTAGCCATTTACGCAGCCCTGCGTCCGGCGGAAGGTGCGCTCTGCCGATACTCATCTGGAATGGTAAAGGCTTCGACCGACTGCAACAGCTCGCCGCCCAGTTCGTCGAGGTGCGTTACCTGTTGCGCCGCCTTCTCGGCCATTTCGCCTCCCCTCACCACTTCACCGATGGCGCGATCCATCGTTGCCATGGTGTCATTCGTTTCCGTCTGAATATTGGTCACGAGCTTGGCAATCTGGTCAGTCGCTTCCTTGGACCGCTCGGCAAGACGCTGAACCTCGTCCGCAACCACGCGGAACCCGCGCCCGGCCTCGCCGGCCATCGCTGCCTGCATATTGGCGTTGAGCGCCAGCACCGAAGTACGTTCCGCAATGTCATCGATCAACTTCACGATACCGGTGATTTCCTGCGAACGTTCACCGAGGCGTTTGATACGTTTACCTGTTTCCTGGATCGTGCCACGAATTTCGTTCATGCCGCGCGCGCTGGAAAGCACCGTGTCGCGGCCATCCTGTGAGGCAGAGCGAACCTCGCCAGAGACGCTGACCACATTACCGAGCGTCTTGGCCGTCTGGTCGGCCATGTTGTTAATGGCGTCTGCGAGCGCGCCAGTTACGTCCTCGCGCACCGGCGCCTTGATCGTCAGATCGCCACGCGAGAGCTTGGCCACCGCACGCATAAGATCGATGATCGAGGTGTTGAGCGCCTCATTTTCCTTTTCCTTCTGCGCCAGCGTCGCCACACGTTCGTTCAACATACCGTCGAACGCACGCCCCAGGATGCCGAATTCATCGCCGGTTTCAAGGTTTGCGCGGGCACTGTAGTCGCCTGCCGACACCCTAGTTACCGTTTCACTCAAACGACCCGTGGCGCCTGTGATGTGCCTCGTTGTCAAGCGGGCCAGAAACCAGCCTAGCACGAGCGAAATGACGCCCAGACCGATAATGATGTCGCGTGTGACGTCGAATCGGCTCTGCGCTTTCGATGCCGTGTTCAGCAGGCGCCACTGCTGATGTTGGGCCAAAGCCCTTGCCGCTGTAATCAAAGTCTCGAGTGCTGGCAGACGTACCTGCATGAAGTACTGCTGGCCGTCAGCTCGATCATTGGTCGCGATGTATTGGCGCAATTTGTCGCCCGTGGCCAGGTATGCCTTGCGTGCGTTGACGATAGCGGCATAGTCCTGCGAACCTACGTCACCACCGGTCAGCCCCAGAACCAGGCCGTGCGCAACCAGCTGCCCCAGCTCCTTCATTTCACCATCGACCTTTGACTGCAACTCCGACATTTGCTGGCTGGCCTTAGCCGCCTGTACCGGGTCGGAGGTCATCAACATCACGTAGCTGTTCACCGCATTTTCGTTGAATTGCTCCAGCACGTCATTGGCCAACTGCGCCTTGCGAAAGTCTTCGGTTGCCAGCTGGTGCACTTTGCCGGATCCGAAATGCAGTCCGAACAGGCCGGCCACCATGATGAACAGCATGAAAATCAACAGTGACCCGAAGCCAAACACCAGCCGCGGGCCAATTTTCAGATCTCTAAAATACCTAAACATGTGTGGTTCCTCATATGTCAGCTCGGCAATGCGCCGATTTTCCCGAATATCCGTTTCCGGTACGAGACCGGATCCGGCAATTCCCATTTTTCGATCTCACGCACAACAGAACCACGGGTCAGCGCCTGACCTTCAGCCGTTCAAAGCGATGCGCTCTCCGAGTTTCCGAAACAGATCGGCTAGTTTCACATCTAGCCAGATGCTTCCTGCATGCTCGACCGCGCATCGAACAAGGCCATCGAGCATTTCCGGGTGCGGCGGGATGCCGTCCAGCTTGCGTTTGAAATCAATACCCTTCAACACCGGTAGTCCTTCGACTAACAGGCCAATCGCGCTGTCGCCGCTACCGCTGATCATGAGATATGGAGATTGTTGCGCCACATGTTCCAATCCGAAGGCCATGGCCAGATCGACCACCGGGACCAGAGCGCCGCGCACGCTCGCCACACCCTGGAGCCAAGCTGGTGTATGCGGCAATGGCGTCACAGCTGGTGGCAGAATCACTTCGCGTCCCACATCCGCATCGCAGAGCACACGCAATTCCCCGATACCCAGCATCAATCGTTCGCTGGTGACAAAAGCAGGACCAGCGCTCTCGGCAGGCGGGTCAACGATACCGCTTTCCAGCGCCTGGGTCGGACGCATCAGGTCGTTGCTCGCAAACGAAGTGAATTCCGTTCTCATGGTAGGGAACCTACAACTTGCGCAGTTCGCCGAGCAGCTGATCTGGTGTGTACGGCTTGGTTACATAGCCGCGAGCACCTTGTTCCTCGCCCCAAACCTTATCGGTCTTCTCACCCTTGCTGCTGACAAGGATAACGGCAATGTTCTGAGTCTTTGGGTCCGAGGTAATCGCCCGACAAGCCTGAAATCCATTCATCTCCGGCATGACGACGTCGAGTAGTACCGCATCCGGCTGCTCGCTTTTCGCCATCGCCACCGCGTCCTTTCCAGACTTGGCAGTCAGTACGACGTACCCGGCGGCGCTGCAAATTTGCTGCATATTCTTGAGATCGGTATCAGTGTCGTCGACACAGAGAACTTTCTTCACAGACATGTTTTTCTCCTTATGCGCTTTACGCAGCCGGTTGCTTACAGAGACCGCAACTGGGTGACAATCTGGTCCGGCGTATAGGGTTTTGTTATGTAGCCCGCCGCACCCTGCTCCTGACCCCAGACTTTGTCGGTCTTCTCGCCCTTGCTGCTGACGATGACAACCGGTATGTCCCGGGTGTCACTATCCGATTTGATTGCGCGACAGACCTGAAAGCCGTTCATGTCTGGCATGATGACGTCGAGCAACACCGCGTCAGGGTGCCAGGACTTGGTTTTTTCGATCGCGTCCTTGCCATTGGCCGCAGTGACGACCGCGTAACCTGCCTCCGAAACAATTTGCTCAAGTTTCTTCAGATCGGTATTGACGTCGTCCACGATAAGGACCTTCTTGATGGCCACGTGAGAATCTCCTTGATGGAAGTTAATGTTATGGTTGAGAGAGAAAAGGTTTCCGCCGTCACGGATCAACTGGCTGCCGCCGTGTCGGAAGCGGCGCTCAACGCAAGATGCTTGTTGACTGTCTGCAGCAACACCGCGCGCTCGAGCGGCTTGATGAGGCAGCTGTCTGCTGCCGGACATCTTGCCGCGCACCTTGTCGAAGCTCTCCTCGGTGATCTCGAGGATCT
>JAKBDW010000159.1:0-3789 GCA_021834245.1 Pseudomonadota bacterium | reverse complement strand
GACCATACCAACGCCTCTTGCTATATCTCCTTGCGGTCTCAGTGTGGAGAAGTCGTAACCGACGCCACCGCCCTGCTGCATCGTGAGCGCACCTTCCTTTAGGGCGTCGAAGATACCGTCAAGGGAATCATCGATTGAACCCATGACGAAACAGTTAAACAAAGTGACACGGTGAGCGGTTCCGGCACCTGCTTGAATCCGTCCGCCGGGCAAAAACCGAAACCCGCCAAGAGCCTCGGTGAACTTTCTCTCCCAAAGGGATTGATCGACGCGCTCTGCGCCAGCCAGCGCATGCGCGATTCGTTGCCAAGTGTCTTCTATGGTGGAGTCCCGCACTGCTCCGTGGTCACGGAAGCGGTATTTTGCATCCCAGATATCGCGTGAGATTTGTGCCTGAAAATGGTCCATTCTAGTTAAGAACAACCTCGCGCAGCTTGCACAAAAAGACCCGATGGCTCCCGAACAGCCCAGGGGGCAGCCTCCATGCGCCGCACCCGTCGAGGGCAGCAGGATGGGTCAGTCTGCTGATCCGTCCTAGCTGCTCTTTACTACCAGTGTGCCGCGGTACATCTTCATCTGACACGTGAATTCGAACTCTCCAGGTCGGTCTGGCGTTAACGTCAGATCCGCCGGCTTATCGAGTGGAAGATCGAGACTTTTTTCAAGCCCGTCAAAGATCACCTTTTCTGCACACGGGCTTGGATCGTGCCGTATAAAACGAAGAGTCACCGGCTGGCCAATCGGGACTTCAATGCGCGTCGGCGTATAGACGCCATTGTCCACAATGACATCAATCGGTGAACTGCCAGACACTCGCTGAATGCGCGGCTTTGACAGCCAGAACCACCATATAATCAATCCTATTAGCCCGATGACAACTAGATCGACTACGAAGCCGCTCATCTGCCTGCCTCCCCGGATCGGAACCAGCGCAGACGGTTTGCATTCATCACCACGGTGACCGACGACATAGCCATAGCCGCACCTGCTATCATCGGATTCAGCAGCAAATGAAACAACGGGTACAGCACACCCGCGGCGATCGGTATGCCTAAAGTGTTATAGACGAATGATCCCAAAAGATTCTGCTTGATATTTCGCACTGTCGCCCTCGAGATGGCAATCGCGTCAGCAACACCATGCAAAGAACCTCGCATGAGTGTCACATCGGCGCTTTCAATGGCGACATCTGTACCTGTACCTATGGCAAACCCTACATCCGCACGAGCCAGCGCCGGCGCATCATTGATACCATCGCCCACCATTCCGACGGTCTCGCCACGCTTTTGCAAAGCGACGATCTGCTCCGCCTTATCCGCCGGCAGCACTTCAGCCAACACCTCATCGATCCCTACTTCGCGGGCGACCGCCTGGGCGGTCCCGGCATTGTCACCGGTAAGCATGATCACCTTGAGGCCAATCGAATGCATGCGCTCAATTGCAGCGCGCGAATCGATTTTTATCGGATCTGACACCGAGACGATCCCCGCTATGCGACCGTTCAGGGCTAGACATATGGGCGTCTCACCATGGGCCGCCAGATCCTTCATGCGCTCAGTCAAACTTCCCAGTCCGATGCCGTTGTTTCGCATGAAAGCCTCGTTGCCCAGCAAAACCTCGCCTTCGACATTTACAACTTTGGCCGATTTCAATCCACCGACAGCCGGCGCCACTTGCGCGACCCTCTGCAGGGTTGCCCGCACACCTTGCCCCGAAACGGCTTGGAATCCGCTGACAGGGAGAATTTCAATTCCTTTCAGTCTGGCGGCCTCGACAATTGCCTCCGCCAGCGGGTGTTCGGAACCGGCTTCGACGCTTGCCGCAGTTTGAAGCAGGATTTCCTCATCCCAACCACCAGCAGGGACGAGGGCAGTCACGGTAGGCCGCCCAGCCGTCACCGTTCCAGTCTTGTCCAGGACCACGGCGGTAAGGCGCCCGGCTTGCTGCAATGCATCCCCCTTACGAATAAGTATGCCGTATTCGGCGGCTTTTCCCACGCCCACCATGATCGAGATTGGTGTCGCGAGTCCAAGCGCACAAGGACAGGCAATTATCAGAACCGTCATAGTTGCAACCAGCGCATAGCTGACGACAGGTGTCGGACCAAAATTGAACCAAATCAGGAATGTGATGGCCGCGACAATCAGAACACTCGGTACAAATACCGACGATATCTTGTCCGCGATTCTTCCAATAGCGGGCTTGGAATTCTGCGCCTGACGTACCATCTCAATAATATGTGCTAGCGCCGTGTCCTGACCGATGCGGGTGGCGCGAAACAGAAAGGTGCCAGATTTGTTTAATGTTCCTCCAACTACCTCGTCTCCGCGTCCCTTCTCGACTGGTAGTGGTTCTCCGGTCAACATGGATTCGTCGACTGCCGAATGTCCGTCAATGACGGTTCCGTCAACGGCGATCTTCTCTCCAGGTCGAACTCGCACGGTCTCATCGAGGCCAACCTCGCTAATCGGAATATCAAGTTCCTTTCCATCGCGCACCACGCGTGCTGTCTTCGGTTGTAATCCGATCAGTCGCTTAATTGCCTCGGAAGTCTTTCCGCGGGCGCGCATCTCGAGCGCCGAGCCCAGATTGATCAATGCGATGATAACCGCCGCAGCTTCGAAGTAGGCGTGAAGTGCTAGTGAGGGGACCAAGTGGGGAAACAGGATGACAGCAACCGAATAGAGCCAAGCGGCCCCTGTACCCAGCGCTATGAGGGTATCCATGTTGGCGTTATGCGCCCTAAACGATTTCCATGCGCCCTTGAAGAAGTGCTTGCCGGAATAAACGAGCACGAAAAGCGTCGCGGCCGCGACAAGTAACCAAAACACTCGTCCGGCTTGAGTGGTCACTGCAGGCAGTCGTCCCAGCAGTTCCGTCGCCATGAGCGGAAGACCGACAGCCGCGGCCACTGCTGTCTTGCGCAAAAGGCTCCGATAATGCGCCATCTCTGCGGCTTCCTTCCCCGCTTCGTCCTCCGCGCTACGCAGTTCAGCAGCTTCATAACCGGCCTGCACTACGGCGGCGACCAGGTTTTTGGCCGGCGCCGTACCTGAAACCGAAGCGGTGTGCTCGGCAAAATTTACCATTGCATCCGATACACCGGGAACCGCTTTCAGCGCGTTTTCAACAGTTGCAACACAACCCGCGCAGCTCATACCGCCAATTGACAGTCGAACTGTAGAAGCCGTTTCACTCATAGCTAACCCCAAAAAGAGAAATGCCAGTTGTCGCGCAAAATTACTGCCCTTAACCGTATTATGTATCGATGCGCGGGCGGAGTAAAAACCGCATCGGCAGTCTGCCGTCCCGGTTCTGTCTAGACCGGCACTTTAACCCACGCTCTTTGCACGGCATCCGTCCAGAGCGTCCGCACGCGCCCTTACATCTTTGAAATATGGGGTCGATTTTGCGGGGTTCCAGTGAATGGAAGCCGCGCACATTTGACCAGGATCATTGCCTGCCTAACAGGGGTGAATTAAGCTAAAAAAGTTGTGCCAATAGGCTCCGGAGACCGGACATGGACCAGCAAACTCACGACGCCGGACGGATGTTGGCTGCTCTATGCAATTCCGATGCCTATGACCATCCGGCAGCGAAGATTGTACATTTGCACACCCATATCTCTGATATTTTTCTCGCCGGCGAGTATGCCTATAAGATCAAGAAGCCGGTTGATTTTGGTGAGCCTGTGCTCGTGTCCGCGCGGTGTGTGTGTGTGTGTGTGTGTGTGTGTGTGTGTGTGTGTGTGTGTGGGGGTGGGTGGGTGTGTGGGTGGGGGGGGGGGGG